>NZ_AEVT01000079.1 GCF_000189275.1 Vibrio sinaloensis DSM 21326
TATCAACAGCTATTGCTATTGATTAAATTTGGTTGCGGGGGCCGGATTTGAACCGACGACCTTCGGGTTATGAGCCCGACGAGCTACCAAGCTGCTCCACCCCGCGTCCGTATTGTGTCACCGTTTAAAGTACGATGAAGACTTTTAAATTTGGAGCGACACACGAGGTTCGAACTCGTGACCTCAACCTTGGCAAGGTTGCGCTCTACCAACTGAGCTAGTGTCGCATCAACAACGTTTCCGTCGTTCAGGGCTGCGAATTATAAGAGCATTTTTTTGTGATGCAAGTCCTTCATGCAAAAAAAAGGCGTTTTTTTTTCGTTTGATGAAAAAGCACACAGAACTGAATGTTTTATCTTCTAATATCGACTTTTCACCCAGTAACCCGAAGGGAGTTAAGAATAGTTTAAATACTAAAAATCGTTTGGCGATAGTATTTTAGTTCAGCAATAGACTCGCGAATATCATCAAGCGCCAAGTGGCTACCAGATTTCGAAAAACCATCCAAAACTTCAGGTTTCCAGCGACGAGTAAGCTCTTTTAATGTACTTACATCGACATATCTGTAGTGGAAATACTCTTCAAGCTCAGGCATATGCTTGTAGAGGAATCGGCGATCTTGGCCAATGCTGTTGCCACAAATTGGTGATTTACCTTTTGGCACCCACTTTTCAAGAAACTCTATTGTCTGACGAATGGCATCTTGCTCAGTCACTTGGCTAGCTTTTACCCGAGCTACTAGACCACTGCCAGTGTGCGTAGTGGTGCACCACTCATCCATTTTGGCTAATTCTGCATCCGATTGATGAATGGCAAGTACAGGTCCTTCAGCTAAAATGTTCAGCTCGCTATCAGTAACAATGGTTGCGATTTCAATAATTTTATGGGTTTCCGGGTCCAGTCCGGTCATCTCCAGATCCATCCAAATTAAGTTTTGATCGCTAAAGGACATAAATCGTTGCCTATTGGTTTTGTGCTAAAAGAGGTACTATACCCAAATTCCGATCCTCAAGATAGCTGTCAACGAGGATCCACCAAGATGACAAAAGATTTAAGTAGACAACTGTGGCAAAGAAAAAAAAGCTCACCAAAGGTCAAGTAAGACGCGTACGCAGCAACCAAAAGCGTAAGTTGAAAAATGAAGAGTCGATTCAATGGGACGAGTCTATGTTGGGCTCCTCTCAAAAAGGCTTAGTCATAACCCGATTCGGCCAACACGCGGATATCGAAGACATTGACAGTGGAGAAGTCCATCGCTGCAACCTTCGTCGCGGTATTGAATCTCTGGTATCTGGCGACAAGGTGATCTGGCGTGCAGGTTTAGAGTCTATGGACGGTATTTCAGGCGTAGTCGAAGCGGTAGAGCCTCGAACATCGGTACTTACTCGCCCTGATTACTACGACGGTTTGAAACCCGTCGCCGCGAACGTCGATCAGATGATCATTGTCTCTTCCGTACTGCCTGAACTGTCATTGAATATTATTGATCGCTACCTCGTTGCCGCAGAGACGTTAAAAATAGCCCCTTTGATTGTGCTCAATAAAATCGATTTACTTGAAGCACAGCAATTGGCCCAATACAAACAATGGCTAGCTGAGTACGAACGTATCGGCTACAAAGTGCTATTTGTGAGTAAACAGACAGGTGAAGGTGTTGCCGCACTCGAGGCAGAGCTTGGTGATCGCATCAATATCTTCGTTGGTCAATCTGGGGTAGGCAAATCCAGCCTAGTCAATGCACTTATGCCTCAGTTTAATGTCGAGGAAGGAGCTATCTCTGAGAACTCGGGATTAGGTCAACATACAACCACTGCATCACGCTTGTACCACATCCCAACGGGAGGCGATCTGATTGACTCTCCAGGAGTACGCGAGTTCGGCTTATGGCACTTAGAAGCAGAAGAAGTCACTCAGGCTTTTGTTGAATTTCAACCTTACCTAGGTGGGTGTAAGTTTCGCGACTGTAAACACCTAGACGATCCAGGCTGTATTCTCGTTGAAGCTGTGGAAAAAGGTGAAATTAACGAAATTCGTTTTGAAAACTACCACAAAATCTTAGAAAGCATGGGTGAGAATAAAGCCAATCGACAGTATTCTCGTAATAAAAAAGCAGACCTGTGACGTTTTTTCAAACGGTGATACAACCCTTTATACTGACTTTTGGCCGATTTTTGAGTACTATCTCGCGCCCAAAAGTAAACAACATCTAGTTAACATTGGAAATACCACAATGGATAAGATTAAAGTTGGACTGCAGTACTGGATTCCACAGCACGGTCTAACCCGCTTAGTCGGTAAACTGGCTTCAGCAAAAGCTGGCGGTCTAACCACAGCGATCATTCGCTGGTTCATCAAGCAGTACAACGTCAATATGGATGAAGCACTTCATTCTGATCCAACGTACTTTAAGACTTTCAACGAGTTCTTTGTCCGTGAGCTAAAAGAAGGTGCACGCCCAATCGCGGAAGGTGAACAGGTTATCACTCACCCAGCCGATGCATGTGTCAGTCAATTTGGCCCAATTACCGATGGTAAATTGATCCAAGCTAAAGGCCACGACTACACGGCTCAAGAATTACTTGGCGGTGATGCAACCTTGGCTGAAGAATTTGCCGATGGCGAGTTTGCAACTTTGTACTTGTCTCCTCGCGATTACCATCGCGTGCATATGCCATGCGACGGCACGCTACGCCAGATGATTTATGTTCCGGGTGACTTATTCTCTGTTAACCCTTTAACGGCAGAAAATGTACCGAATCTATTTGCTCGTAATGAGCGCGTAGTGTGCATTTTTGACACCGCATTCGGCCCTATGGCCCAAGTGTTAGTGGGGGCAACGATTGTGGGCAGCATCGAGCAAGTGTGGGCTGGCACAGTTACACCACCACGTGGCAATACGGTTTACAAATGGGATTACCCAGCAGAAGGCGATAAAGCGGTTACCCTGAAAAAAGGTGAAGAGATGGGCCGATTCAAGCTTGGTTCAACGGTTATCAACTTGTTTGCCAAAGATGCCATCAGCTTTGACGAGACCATGCAAAATGGCCAAGCGACTGTGATGGGTACTCCGTATGCCCACACGAAAACAGTGGCCCAAGACTAATCGCTATTTTATTCTGAGCAAAGCCCCGAATGTTTCGGGGCTTTTTTTGACCAAAAACAAATCCTTTGCAACATTTTTAACCCACTAGCAAAATTTCAATCTCAGTCTAAGACCCTCATTTGATTATAAATTATCCTAGCAGTCATACTTATGCTGTAAGGTTAATAACTGTATGCCAAAAATCGACCATGGGATCCTAATTAAGCTGCTGATTTGCTTCAGTTTGCCGTTGATGGTCCTATTCATGCCCATCGATGCTATACCGATTGATGATTTAACCCTGATCCAACACCGTCTGTTAGCTATATTCTTACTCGCGGCCTTGTTATGGGTATTAGAACCCGTCCCTGTCTTTGCTACGTCCATCTTGATCATTGCATTAGAGCTAGTGATGATTTCCGACAAAGGGTTGCACTTGTTTCGCAATCCACCAGCAGGTCATGAGCTCGGTGAACTGATGCAATACACCGACATATTTAGCGCCTTTTCATCGCCCATCATCATTCTATTTATGGGTGGTTTTGCGTTAGCAATCGCAGCGTCAAAGTACGAATTGGATAACAACCTTGCTCGAGTACTGCTTAAACCATTCGGTCAACAGCCGAGGTTTATTATGCTCGGTCTTATGTTGATTACCGCTGTGTTCTCTATGTTCATGTCTAACACAGCAACAACGGTCATGATGCTCGCGCTACTTGGTCCAATCGTGGCATCGGCACCAAAAGGGGATCTTGGCATCAAGGCCTTAGTATTATGTATCCCTATCGCGGCCAATACTGGCGGTATAGCCACACCAATAGGCACGCCTCCTAACGCCATCGCGTTGCAGTACTTGACCGGCGAAAACAGTATCGACTTTTTGAGCTGGATGATGATGGGCTTACCCTTCGTCATTGTTCAGTTAACGATCGCTTGGTTTTTACTACAGAAGCTCTTTCCTTCATCCCAAGCAACGATGAAACTGAAATTAGACGGCCAGTTCCAGCGCAACTGGCGCGCGATCGTGGTGTACGTTACCTTTGCGGCAACCATTTTGCTATGGATGACGACAAAGCTGCACGGGATGAACACCTATGTCGTGTCCATCATTCCTTTAGCGGTGTTCACTCTCACTGGCATAATGGGCAAACCTGAGCTTAAGCAGATCAACTGGGATGTACTGTGGCTAGTGGCAGGCGGGATCGCAATTGGTATTGGCTTGGATAAAACGGGCTTAGCCGCGGCACTCGCCCACGCGATTGACTATGAAGCTCTTTCTCCGATCGCCGTCGTCCTAACCCTCTCAATCGTTTGCTGGTTAATGGCTAATTTTATGTCTAACACAGCTACGGCAAACTTATTAATGCCAATTGCGGCTGCGATCGGAGCTTCAATGGAAAGCTTAGCTTCGGTAGGAGGCCTGCAAGGTCTACTGGTTGTTGTCGCTTTTTCAGCCTCATTAGGGATGATACTTCCCGTGTCAACACCACCGAATTCCCTGGCCTACTCGACAGGGCTTATCGAAAGTAAAGATATGGCAAAAACCGGCCTAATCATCGGTCTCATTGGCTTAGCCATCGTCTACTTGGCGACACTACTGCTTACCTAATTCATCTGAGGCTTCTTACCCCCAGGATGTGGGTAAGAAGTCACATTTCCGCTAAAAAGTGATACCAGACGGCATATTCCACTATCTGAATAACAATATGGATCAAAATTATCCATTGGCCTTTTCTATAACATCGACATTAAGCACCGGCCACAGAACAAAGCTTTACGTTTCTACTGCTTGGTAGAAGGTTTATCTAAGCTCCTACCCTACCCAGCATTTATTTCTAGTTTGTTGTCTAATTATTGAAGGAAAGGCAATGAAAAATACCATAAAACTCAAGATACAAATTGCTATCGCAATCATTATTGCCGTGGTGAGCGGCGTCCAAGCTTGGATTTCAGTAAGCCAGCTAAAACAAGAAACCACCTCCGCACTCAATAGCGAAATGGCCAACATCAGCCATGCAACCTCACGCTATATCTCGGACTGGCTCGCGATCCGCAGCGACATGATGCTAGCCAATGAGAAAAACATTCTCGAGACAAACAACGCTGACAGAGAGATGCTCATTACCAAGCGTGCGGGAAACTTTTTGTCGGTGTACGCGGGCTTTGCCGATGGCTCGATAGCTTATGGCGATAAGACCGAAGATTGGCCAGCAGACTATGACCCTCGCTCGCGCCCATGGTACAAAGATGCAATGGCCGCGAGTGGACTCATTATTACCGAGCCTTATCAAGATTTTGATGGCAGCATTGTTATCAGCTTCGCCAAGGCATTTCGAGGCGAACAAAATGGTGTCTTAGCCGCCGACCTTACAGTCACGAACATCATCGATGAAGTCCTCAATGTTAGCCTCGATAATCAAGGCTTTACTTTCTTGGTCGATGGCAACAACAACATCGTTGCCTACCAAGACGAAAAGCTTAGCCAACAACCACTTACTCAACTTAACTCCGTATTGACCCCCAATAAGATCAGTCAACTGATCGATACCGGCTTCATTTCGACTATTGCTTGGCCTGAGCAAGGTGACAAACTCATATTCGTCGCCAACGTACCATCAACCGACTGGTCGTTAGGCATCGTGGTAGATAAAGAGTTAGCCTTTGCCTCCGTGTCTGAGCAAATTCAGTTCACTGCCATTGCCTCCATCATTCTTTACTTAGTCATCGCTTCGATCAGTACCTATGTGGTAACACGTTTACTAAAACCTCTGCAAACCTTGTCGAGCGCACTTTCAGAATTGGCACAAGGACAAGGTGATCTCACCCAGAGAATAGAAATTCGTCGCATGGATGAAATCGGTGAGCTAGCTCAACACGTCAATCAATTTTTAAGTCAAATGCAGTCAATGCTAGCCAGCATCATCACTCATAGTGAGCAGCTCGCGGGCCAAGCAGAGCAAGCGAACCAATTATCCCAACAAGCGTCTCAGCAAGTCGAAACTCAGCAAAATGACGTCAATCAAATCGCCACCGCCATCCACGAGATGTCAGCAACAGCCGCAGAAGTCGCGAGCCACGCAGAATTGACTGCCACGGCATCCCAAGGTTCTGCTTCTGCTTGCCAAGATGGTCAGCTTGTTATCGAAAAAAATCGCAGTGCCATTGTCGATCTTGCCGAGCAAGTCTCTTCAGCTTCCGGGATCATTTCCGAGCTAGAAAACAACACGCAAAGCATCAATCAAATTTTGTCGACCATTCAGGAAATTGCTGAACAAACCAATTTACTGGCACTCAATGCGGCAATTGAGGCAGCCCGTGCGGGAGAACAAGGGCGTGGCTTTGCCGTTGTCGCAGATGAAGTACGGGTGTTGAGCCAACGAACTCATGGTTCAACGGAAGAAATCCGCAATATGATTGAAACGCTGCAAAACAACACCAAACTTGCGGTTACCAGTATGCAGGCGAGTACTTCGTTGGCAGACACTAGCGTCGACTACGCACAACAAGCTTCGCAAAGCCTTCATACGATTACATCTGCCATTAATGAAATTAACGATATGGCATTGCAAATTGCTAGTGCTGCCGAGGAGCAACGGGCTGTGAGTGAAGATATTAGTCGCAATACGCAAGGTATCAAGGATGCGTCAGATATGTTGGCTTCACAGACCATTCAGAGCAGTGAAAGTGCTAACAACATGCGAGATTCAGCAGAAAACATGCGGATGGAGGTCGGACGATTCAAAGTTTAATCACTTTGTTTTGAAACCATTTTCATGCATATTGTCAGCCATTAGTTTTCCCAATTCACAAGGAAATAGTGTTAATGGGCTTCGAATGGCTGGCCTTAGCGGCTGCATTTCTCTGGGCAGTCGCTAGTTTACTCTCGGTTGTACCTGCACAACACCTTGGCACATTTGCTTACAGTCGATGGCGAATGGGGTGCACCTCCGTCATACTTGGCTCAATGGCATGGGTGACGGGAGGCTGGTCCAGTGTAGAAAGCTCTGCGATTGCTGCCATGATGCTTTCTGGGGTTATCGGTATCTTTATCGGTGATACCGCGCTATTCGCCTGCTTAAACCGTATGGGCCCCAGACAAGCCGGCCTGTTATTCTCCTGTCATGCGGTCTTCTCTGCAATCTTAGGCTACTTTCTATTTAGTGAAACCATGACCCATTTAGAGCTACTCGGCTCTATGCTGGTTTTTGCCGGCGTTTTAACCGCGATTTTCTTTGGTCGTAAAGGCCAAAGTGCCAATCAACTCGAAACTGTAAAAGGTAATATTTGGATCGGTGTCGGATTAGGTTTACTGGCTGCATTATGCCAAGCATTAGGCGGGATCATCGCCAAACCGGTAATGCAAACGGCCATCGACCCTGTTGCAGCCTCAGCGATGCGTATGATGACAGCCTTTGCCGCTCACTGCGTATTCTTTTTTACTGGAGCTAAGTTAGCGAGAGCAACTCAACCGATGACGAAAAAGATCTTTGCGATTACCGCGGTCAACGGTTTCTTGGCGATGGCAGTCGGGATGACTCTGATCTTGTACGCCCTTCAAGAGGGAAATGTCGGTATGGTGGCCTTGCTGTCCTCTACCACGCCTATCATGTTATTACCTATACTTTGGGTCTACTCAGGCAAACGCCCTAATCGATTTGCTTGGTTAGGTGCGATTGTTGCCGTAATCGGCACTGGTATTTTGGTTAGCTAACTCCACATTAGCCTATTACAACAATTGGTGAATCCGACTTTCTTTTTCAGTCTTAGTGAAGAGAATAGAGTCATAAAACACACCAAAATTTACACACAGTGATTGCACGCACTGTTAGCAAGGTGAAAGATAACAACACTCTTTCGCAAACAATATTTGATCTTAACCTACAGTTTTGGTTAAAAAGTGTAGTAAAATTACGCTAATTTTGTTTCCAAAGTTACTTTGAAATTTGACGAGGTCATTACTATGTCAGCTAAGAAGCCAATGGCTCTAGTTATTCTTGACGGTTACGGTCACCGTGAAGATACAGCAAGCAACGCGATCGCAAATGCGAAAACTCCTTTTATTGATAGCCTGTTTGCTAACAAACCAAACACTCTAATCTCTGCTTCTGGCATGGATGTTGGCCTACCTGACGGTCAAATGGGTAACTCTGAGGTTGGTCACACAAATATCGGTGCTGGTCGCGTGGTATACCAAGACCTGACTCGCATCACAAAGTCTATCACTGACGGTGAGTTTGCAGAAACACCGGCTCTAGTTGAAGCGATTGACTCAGCAGTTAACGCTGAAAAAGCAGTACACATCATGGGTCTAATGTCTCCAGGTGGCGTACACTCTCACGAAGACCACATCTACGCAGCCGTTGAAATGGCAGCAGCACGTGGCGCTGAGAAAATTTACCTACACTGCTTCCTAGACGGCCGTGACACGCCACCACGCAGCGCAGAAAACTCGCTAAAACGCTTTGACGAGCTATTCGCTAAGCTAGGCAAAGGCCGTGTGGCTTCTCTGGTTGGTCGTTACTACGCTATGGACCGTGACAACAACTGGGATCGTGTTCAAGTTGCATACGATCTTCTTACTCAAGCGAAAGCAGAATTCACTTTCGATTCAGCCGTTGCTGGTCTAGAAGCCGCTTACGCTCGTGAAGAAAACGACGAATTCGTTAAAGCAACAGCGATCAAAGCGGAAGGTCAAGAAGACGCAGCAATCGTTGATGGCGATGCTGTAATCTTCATGAACTACCGTGCTGACCGTGCTCGTCAAATCACTCGTACGTTCGTACCTGCATTTGATGGCTTTGAGCGCGCGGTATTCCCAGCAATCAACTTCGTAATGCTAACTCAGTACGCAGCGGACATCCCACTAGCTATCGCATTCCCACCAGCATCTCTAGAGAACACTTACGGCGAATGGCTATCTAAGCAAGGTCAAACTCAGCTACGTATCTCTGAAACAGAGAAATACGCGCACGTGACTTTCTTCTTCAACGGCGGTGTTGAGAACGAGTTCGAAGGTGAAGAGCGTCAACTTGTTGCTTCTCCAAAAGTAGCCACTTACGATCTTCAACCTGAAATGAGCTCTGCAGAGCTGACTGAGAAGATGGTTGCAGCTATCAAATCTGGTAAGTACGACACCATCATCTGTAACTACCCTAACCCAGATATGGTTGGTCACACTGGCGTTTACGAAGCTGCTGTACAAGCCATTGAAGCAATGGATGAGTGTGTGGCTAAAGTCACGGCGGCTATCGAAGAAGTCGGCGGTCAGATGCTGATTACGGCTGACCACGGTAACGCGGAAATGATGGTCGACCCAGAGACAGGCGGCACGCACACTGCTCACACTAACCTGCCGGTACCACTTGTATACGTTGGTGAAAAAGACGTAGAGTTTAAAGAAGGCGGTAAGCTTTCTGATCTTGCTCCAACAATGCTTTCTCTTGTTGGTCTAGAAATCCCTGCTGAAATGACAGGTGAAGTTCTGGTTAAGTAACCAACCAGAAAGAGTTGAAAAGCCCGAGCATAGCTCGGGCTTTTTATTGATGCGAGTCCGGTTACAAGCAACTTTTTACATTCCCCTTTCGTATACCGAAATTGTTTGGGTATACTGGCTTTCTCTCAAAGACTTAGCTCGTATAGGAACCATGCCTGTGACTCAACCAAGGAAAATTTTAGCGTACAAGACTCTCTGCGCGCTTGGGTTAATCCTTATCACTTGTTCACTTCCTGTTACTTATGCGGCATCCAATACAGAGCTCAAAGGTGTCAGCAGCGAAATCTCTCGCCAAAAGCAGTCTCTGACCTCGCAAAAGAAAAAACTCGACGAGCTACAGAAGTCTCTACGTAATCAAGAAACCAATATTACGCGCTTAGAAAAAGAGATTAAGCAAACCAAAGCATCCTTAGCGCAGACTAATCGCAACATCGACAATTTACATAAAAAAATCAAAGCTCTTGACGAAAAAAAGCAAGCACAAAGCGATAAGCTGGCCGAGCTAATCCAAACCTACTACGTGACCCAGCGTGCAAAATCCTCTTCTAACCTATTAAATCAAGGCGTAGAAGAGGATCGTATGAGTCAGTATTTCCAGTATCTAGCCAAGCAAAGAGCAGCCACCATCAAAGAGCTAGAAACCACTGTCGAACAACTGGAGCTGAGTGAAAAACAGCTCAAGTCAGAACAAGCGCAAATTAATGAACTGCTCAATCAGCAAACCCAAAAACGCGACAAGCTAGCAAAAACCCAGTCTCAGCGTAAAGGTACCGTCTCAAAGATTCGCAAGAGTATCTCCAACGACAAGGTGTACCTATCAGAGCTGCAACGCAACGAAACTCGCCTAAAGGCAGAAATTGCCAAAGCTGCGAAACGCAATGCCGTGCCGATGAATGGAATAGCTCGCCAAAAAGGCAAACTGCCTTGGCCGCTTAAAGGGCGTGTATTACATAACTACGGCAGTAAGCAAACGGGTCAGCTCAGCTGGAAAGGCATGGTCATTAACGCCAACTATGGTCAATCCGTTAAAGCCGTTTACTCAGGCACTGTTGTGTTTGCCGATTACCTACGCGGTTACGGCTTAGTTGTCCTGCTCGACCACGGTAAAGGCGACATGACCCTTTATGGATTTAACCAAAGCCTACTCAAAAAAGAGGGAGACAAAGTCTCATCCGGAGAAACCATTGCGCTCGCTGGCGACACCGGAGGCCAGTCTAGACCTTCACTCTACTTTGAGATCCGCCGTAACAGCAAAACTCAGAACCCTAAGAGTTGGCTAAAACGCTAGTCCGCATTGACACTCAATCGGACAGGTGTAAAAGCCTGTTCGAGCAAGCTAACTTATCTAAAGCTGCGACGAATCGTAATACTCTTCAACGGCTTGAATAAACCTAGCCAGCTCAGATTGGGTTAGCGAGTTTATTCCTGCTGCTGCCGCACGTCCGCCCCCTGTTGCAAACATCGAGCAAATATCTCCTGCTCCTTGTTTATTGTTGAGAGGGGCTCGTAAAGAGACGGTGTAGTTACCGTCTTGGTTGCGCGTTAGGACGGCATGTGCAGAGTCTGGAGTTTGATTCGCGAGTAAGTTGCCATAGACACCACTAATTCGCCGTGACGCAGCCTCATCAGGCAGCTCAAAGACGCTTAGCCGCTGACTTTGATAGTAGGGTTTGACCGATAAAGCGGTGGCAATGTCTTGCTGATAAGCCGTCTGCAAAGTGTAATAAGGGGAGTCTGGATCAGCAATGACTGCAAAAGGATCATCGTAGGCCAAAAGAGCATGGAACAGCTCCGCTGGTGTATAGTGCAGATCACTGATATCCGTGCCGTAACCATTGTAGTTAATCAGTGTGCCTAGCTCTTTTAGCTGAGCTTGCTCACTCTTACTCAGACCTACTTTATCGGCAAGCTCATCCGCCCTAGCGATTAGGTTATCACCATAGGCCGCTGTAATAGCCCAGTTATGATATTGACCTCCCAATAACTGATCGACGATTAACGCAGTACAGATATTAGCATCCAAGTTAATGTGCGCATTCAGGTCGTTATGTTCTGGAATAGCTCCTGATTTGTGATGGTCAGCATAGAACACGCGTGCTCCCGAGGAGAGTAATCTCTCCAGGCTGGTTTTGTTTTTCTCCATCGAGATATCTAAGACGGTGACGGTATCCCCAGGCCTCACATTGAGGCTCTCGAGTAGCTCGATATCCCGCTTAACGCCAGTCACGAGCGTTGACTCCTTCGGTTCAGCCAGTCTCAGCTGCAATAACGCGATGATACCGTCAGCATCACCATTAAAAACATCATAGTGCATAAAACAAAACCCATTAGACTATCTCTCAATACTCTAATGGGTTAATAAAATTGGAACAATTTTAATTAGTTATAAGATAGGTTGCTTTACCAAGAGTCGCTAAGCGTGCAAAGCTTTCACCCCATCTTCAAGTAACTGTAGCTGCTCAAGACCTGATTCAGTGGCTTTAGGCTTCACAACCGAAATCATCTGCAGCATCCCTTGATGGATCACCTGCTCGGTGATTTGAGTCTTCGGCGACATGGCGGCTTGGTAGCCCAGCCAACTCGATGCGATAAGGTGCAGCGTCGTCACTAATGGTTTCATCTCATTTTCTTCTACCTGCAACAGCTCTAACCCGACAAACGAGCGCATAATGTTGATTAAGTTCGTCTGCAGCTTCTCTTGAACTTGAATATATTCATCATGCAACTGCTCATCACGCTGCAAGATTTCAGGTAGGTTTGCGTAGAAAAAACGGTATTTCCACATCAAGTTAAAGATTGAATCAAGGTAATGCTTGAGCATGACTAAACTCTCTTGCTGCCCCTGAATTGGAGTGAAGCGCTCTAGTAGCTCATTCGAGTACAAGGCGAAGATTTCACGAACGATCTCTTGCTTGTTACGGAAGTGGTAATAAAGGTTGCCCGGACTGATGTCGATATGTGCCGCGATATGGTTGGTCGTGATATTGCGCTCACCGTGTTGATTAAATAGCTCCAATGCAGCAAGCACTATCTTGTCGCGTGTCTTCATTATTTTTCCGTACCCTTTTCTATTACTTAATCAAAGTATAACGGCTAGTGTAACCTATAACAAAAAAGCGCCTGGTCATATCAGGCGCTTTCAATACATTACTTAGTTATTTGTGGTATGGCTTGGAAAGCTCATGGACCGCTTCGACAAACACACCCGCATTTTCTGGCGGAACATCCAGATGAATACCGTGGCCAAGGTTGAACACATGACCAGTACCAGCATCACCAAAGCCTTCAAGGATGGTTGCTACCTCTTCACGGATACGCTCTGGCGACGCATACAACATAGATGGATCCATATTGCCTTGCAGGGCAACTTTATCGCCAACACGCTTCACAGCGTCCTGAATGTTGATCGTCCAATCTAGACCTACCGCATCACACCCAGTTGCTGCGATTTGCTCTAGCCACATACCACCATTCTTAGTGAATAGGGTTACTGGAACACGACGACCATCGTTTTCACGGATCAGACCGTTCACGATTTTGTGCATGTATTGCAATGAGAACAGGTTGTAGTCACGTGGTGTAAGCACCCCACCCCAAGTATCAAACACCATAACGGATTGAGCACCCGCTTTAATCTGCGCATTTAAGTACTCGATAACACTGTCTGCTAGCTTATCCAGTAGCAGGTGTAGCGTTTGTGGCTCTGCGTACATCATCTTTTTGATCTTAGTAAACGCTTTCGAGCTACCACCTTCAACCATGTAAGTTGCTAGTGTCCACGGGCTACCAGAGAAACCAATCAGTGGCACTTCGCCATTCAGATCTTTACGGATCTGACGTACAGCATTCATCACATACTGCAACTCGCCTTCTGGATCTGGGATACCGATTTTTTCAACGTCCGCTTTGCAGGTGATTGGCTTATCAAATACTGGACCTTCACCCGCCGCAAAACGTAGCTCAAGACCCATTGCGTCTGGGATAGTTAGAATATCAGAGAATAGAATCGCAGCATCTAGAGGAAAACGACGTAGAGGCTGTAGAGTCACCTCTGACGCGAGCTCAGCGTTTTTACACAGTGACATGAAATCACCGGCTTCAGCACGCGTAGCTTTGTATTCTGGAAGGTATCGACCTGCCTGACGCATCATCCATACTGGAGTGTAATCTACTGGCTCTTTCAGCAGGGCACGCAGGTAACGATCATTTTTTAATTCAGTCATTCCGTTTTTCCGATTCTTTAGACTCACTTTTTGTGAGCGCTATTCTAACACTGTTTGACTCGCAAAAGCTGTGTGCTTTGCAACCTAGATCAAGTTATTAACTATAAAATCAGTGCTTAATTTGCACCCAATAGGTAAGGGTGTTAAAAATTTGTTTGCTAGCGAAAACTACAATTATAAACTGGACATGTAAGTGTTCAGCATCTCATAACGACATCTTACTTACCCCCTCCTTCTCGGAGGGTTTTTTTTGTCTATTTTTCAATATCATAACGATTTAATCGTTTCAATTGTCTCGGAGATTAACGCTCGAGCAATGGTCCCTTCTGGTGCGACAGGAGGCATGTTATCGATGTTAAACCAGCGGGCATCCGTTAGCTCGCTATAGTCAGGTTTCAGCTCCCCAGAATCATAATCCGCCAGAAACCCCATCATCATACTCGAAGGGAACGCCCACGGTTGACTGCCAAAGTAGCGAATATTGTTCACATTGATGCCCGTTTCTTCTTTAACTTCACGCGCAACACACTGCTCTAACGTTTCTCCAACTTCTAAAAATCCTGCTATCACAGTGTACATACCATTGCGATGCCGTGGGTGCTGAGCTAATAAGATCTGCTCTTCCTTACGAACGGCAACAATAATGCATGGGAAAATACGTGGATAATGCAAGGTACGGCAATCGCCACATTGCATCGCTAACTGATTGTGATTGAGACGATTACGACCACCACATTGCGGACAAAATCGTAATGTCTGGCTCATATGACCATATTGGACAGCCTTACTCACCAGTAAAAAAAGCGCTTGTGGGAAATGCAGGCAATCACGCAGAGATGAAAGCGTTAACTCGGCCACGATATCTGCGTCATTAATCCACATTACCGGAAGATTCTCATAACGGCCGATTTCAATGGCATCGTCTAGCGGCAGTTCAAAATCTAAGTCTTTCGAACGAGGTAACGCGCCTTCAACTAGCCAAAGATCACTACCTGACACGATACACCAGTAAGCATCTCTCATACGGTTTATGTCACTTTTATTTAACATTGCCCTTCCTCATCACTTGCAGTTCGATCATTTTACTGGCAATCTAATTTCATACCAGAGTTTGTAGTGAGACAATTTTCTGGCTATAAATTCTAGTAAGGACAAGAGGTTGTATCTCTAGAACAGCTTTGTTAAAACAAAGCATAATGATCACCGGAGTGTGATCCGATCATGAGGGCATGGTCATGCTAAATAAATTCAAACAAACACAAGAACAATGGGGTGGCTCTAGTGAAGTCATTGACCATTGGTTAGAGACTCGACAGTCGCTTATTGTTGAATATTGTCAGTTGGGCTCCCTTCAGCCAGCAAATGGACACGCTAACGTCGTCGAACTCCCTTCACCAAAACAAATTAGCTCTTTTTGCAATCACGTTGTTGATTACATTTCCGAAGGTCATTTTAAAATTTACGACATGGTCATGGAAAAATGGCAAGCGACGGGCTTTAAAACTAATAATGAAATCGATGCGACTTACGCCAAGATTGTCCTGACCACAGAACCGCTGCTTGAATTTAATGACAAGTACGTCACGGTTAGCGCGGACGATGAACTACCAAACTTTGAAGCAGATTTATCCTCTGTTGGGGAACTGTTAGAGATGCGCTTTGAGGTGGAAGACAGTTTGATTCAACTTATTGCTGACAGTTTAGCAATACCCCCAGGCGCATAAGCTAGAAATAAGAATGAAGAGGGTTGGCGTAAGTAAGTCGACCCTTTTTAGTATTCTTCTTAGCAGAGTAAAGTAAGAAGCGAGCTCTCATACCCATAGGGAGCAAACCCTAGCTCATTAGATCTGGGTTTCCACTTTCCTCGCAACTCACCCACTCGACTTGAAAATTCGCTTAGCCCTCTCCTGTTTTAGTGAGTAAACGCTCTCAAAGACACTATCTAAACCAAAAACAAAAAAGGCACCCGAGGGTGCCTTTTGTCATTTCTTAGCGAGTGATTACTCTTCTGCTGAGAAACCAGCGTTTAGCAATGCTGCAAGGTTGTCAGTCGCTTGTTCAGCTGAAGGACCTTCTTGCTCTTCTGCACGCTTAGCTTGACGATCTTGGTGGTAAGCGAAACCTGTACCTGCTGGAATTAGACGACCAACAATTACGTTTTCTTTCAGACCACGTAGTTCATCACGCTTACCAGAAACCGCTGCTTCTGTTAGTACGCGAGTTGTCTCCTGGAACGATGCCGCAGAGATGAACGACTCAGTCGCTAGAGATGCCTTAGTGATACCTAGTAGTTCACGTTCAAAGCGAGCTGGCTCTTTGCCTTCTGCTTCTAGCATGCGGTTAGCGATCTTAACGTTCGCGTATTCAACCTGTTCACCAGCTAGGAACTCAGAGTCACCTGCATGTGTGATTGTACACTTACGTAGCATTTGACGAACGATAGTCTCAATGTGCTTATCGTTAATCTTAACGCCTTGTAGACGGTATACTTCTTGAACTTCGTTCGCGATGTATTCAGTTACAGCGTGTACGCCACGTAGACGTAGAATGTCATGTGGAGACTCAGGACCGTCTGCGATTACATCACCACGTTCAACTTTCTCACCTTCGAACACGTTAAGCTGACGATGCTTAGGAATCATCTCTTCATAAGTGTCACCACCATCACGAGTGATCACTAGACGACGCTTACCTTTCGTCTCTTTACCGAAGCTCACAGTACCTGTGTGCTCAGCAAGAATCGCAGGCTCTTTCGGCTTACGTGCTTCGAATAGATCCGCTACGCGTGGAAGACCACCGGTGATATCTTTGTTACCGCCAGACTTCTGAGGAATACGTGAAAGCGTGTCACCCACACCAACTTCTGCGCCATCTTCGATGTTAACAATCGCTTTACCAGGTAGGAAGTAGTGAGCTGGCATATCAGTACCAGGGATCATTACATCGTTACCCGCTGCATCAACAAGTTTGATAGCTGGACGCATATCTTTACCTGCTGCTGGGCGCGCTGCTGCGTCAGTTACTTCGCTTGAAGATAGACCTGTTAGGTCATCAGTTTGACGAGAAACTGTTACGCCATCGATCATGTCTACGAACTGGATGCGACCTGCCACTTCAGTGATGATTGGCATAGTGTGCGCTTCCCAGTTTGCCACTGTATCACCAGCTTCAACGGCATCGTTGTCGCCTTTAGACAGTAGAGAACCGTATGGAAGTTTGTGCTTCTCTTTAGTACGACCGAACTCATCAATGATGGTTAGTTCAGATGCACGAGAAGTGATGACAAGCTTACCGTCTTTGTTCGTAACGAACTTAGCGTTGTGTAGCTTAACCGTACCTGTTGTCTTAGCTTGGATGCTGTTCTCTGCTGCTGCAGTAGATGCCGCACCACCGATGTGGAACGTACGCATTGTAAGCTGTGTACCCGGCTCACCGATAGACTGAGCAGCGATAACGCCCACTGCTTCACCTTGGTTCACTAGGTGACCACGTGCTAGGTCACGACCGTAACACTGTGCACAACAACCGAAGTCAGTATCACAAGTTACGACAGAGCGTACCTTGATGCTGTCTACTGAGTTCTCTTCCATGATCTGACACCACTTCTCATCGATAAGAGTGTTACGTGGGATCAGAACATCTTCAGAACCTGGCTTAAGTACGTCTTCAGCAAGTACACGACCTAGAGCAAGCTCAGTTAGTGCAACTTTAACATCACCACCCTCAATGTGAGGCATCATGTGAACACCTTCGTGAGTGCCACAGTCATGTTCAGTTACAACAACGTCTTGAGCAACGTCTACTAGACGACGAGTTAGGTAACCCGAGTTCGCTGTTTTCAGTGCTGTATCCGCAAGACCCTTACGAGCACCGTGCGTTGAGATAAAGTACTGAAGTACGTTTAGACCTTCTTTAAAGTTCGCGGTGATCGGCGTTTCGATGATTGAACCATCTGGACGTGCCATCAGACCACGCATACCTGCTAGCTGACGAATCTGAGCTGCAGAACCACGAGCGCCCGAGTCAGCCATCATGTAGATGCTGTTGAATGACTCTTGCTGCTCTTCATCACCGTCGCGGTTAACAACAGTTTCTGAAGATAGGTTCTCCATCATCGCTTTCGCTACGCGATCGTTGGTTGATGCCCAAATATCGATCACTTTGTTGTAGCGCTCACCCGCAGTTACAAGACCAGATTGGTACTGTTCTTGAATTTCGCGAACTTCTGCTTCCGCTTCTTCGATCTCAGTGTACTTAGCTGCTGGAACAACCATATCGTCGATACCAACAGATACACCAGAAAGTGCCGCGTAAGCGAAACCTGTGTACATGATTTGGTCAGCGAAGATTACTGTGTCTTTAAGACCTAGCTTACGGTACGCCTCGTTAAGTAGGTTAGAGATTTGCTTCTTACCTAGCTTTTGGTTAACGATGCTGTACGGAAGACCAGCTGGCACGATTTGCCATAGCATTGCACGACCGATAGTTGTATCAACTAGCTTAGTCTCTGTTGTGCTGTTGCCATCTTCGTCTTTAACAGTCTCAGTGATACGAACTTTAACGCGAGCGTGTAGCTCAGCCGTCTTAGTGCGGTATGCCTTTTCAGCCTCAGCTGGGCTAGCAAGGTACATACCTTCGCCTTTCACGTTGATCTTGTCACGAGTCATGTAGTAAAGACCCAATACAACGTCCTGAGAAGGTACGATGATCGGATCACCTGATGCTGGCGACAGAATGTTGTTTGTCGACATCATCAGAGTACGAGCTTCAAGCTGTGCCTCTAGAGTTAGAGGTACGTGAACCGCCATTTGGTCACCATCGAAGTCCGCGTTGTATGCCGCACACACTAGTGGGTGTAGCTGAATCGCTTTACCTTCGATTAGTACTGGTTCGAACGCCTGGATACCTAGACGGTGAAGTGTAGGTGCACGGTTCAATAGTACTGGGTGTTCGCGGATAACTTCGTCTAGGATATCCCAAACAACCGCTTCTTCACGCTCTACCATTTTCTTAGCAGCTTTGATTGTCGTCGCTAGGCCACGAGTTTCTAGCTTGCTGTAGATGAATGGTTTGAATAGCTCAAGTGCCATCTTCTTAGGAAGACCACACTGATGTAGACGAAGGTAAGGACCTACTGTGATTACAGAACGGCCTGAGTAGTCTACACGCTTACCTAGAAGGTTCTGACGGAAACGACCTTGCTTACCCTTGATCATATCAGCAAGAGATTTAAGAGGACGCTTGTTAGAACCCGTGATCGCACGACCGCGACGACCGTTATCTAGAAGTGCATCAACAGACTCTTGCAGCATACGCTTTTCGTTACGTACGATGATGTCCGGAGCAGCTAGCTCTAGAAGACGCTTCAAACGGTTGTTACGGTTGATGACGCGACGGTATAGGTCGTTCAGATCAGAAGTCGCGAAACGACCGCCGTCTAGTGGTACTAGAGGACGTAGATCTGGCGGAAGTACCGGAAGCACAGTCAGGATCATCCACTCTGGGTTGTTACCAGATTGAACGAACGCTTCAACAAGCTTCAGACGCTTAGTGATTTTCTTACGCTTAGTCTCTGAATTAGTAGACTGAAGCTCTTCACGCATTTCTTCGATTTCAGCAGGAAGATCCATAGACGCAAGTAGGTCTTTGATCGCTTCCGCACCCATCTTAGCCGTGAACTCATCACCCCACTCTTCTAGACGATCCAGATACTCTTCTTCAGTTAGCATCTGAGATTTTTCTAGATCCGTCATACCCGGTTCAGTTACTACGTACATTTCGAAGTAAAGAACACGTTCGATATCACGTAGAGGGATATCCATTAGTAGACCGATACGAGACGGCAGTGATTTTAGGAACCAGATGTGAGCTACTGGTGATGCAAGCTCGATGTGGCCCATGCGGTCACGACGAACTTTAGTTTGTGTAACTTCAACGCCACACTTCTCACAGATAACACCACGGTGTTTCAGACGCTTGTACTTGCCACAAAGACATTCGTAGTCTTTTACTGGACCAAAGATACGCGCACAGAACAGACCATCACGCTCAGGCTTGAACGTACGATAGTTGATCGTTTCAGGTTTTTTAACTTCACCGAAAGACCATGAACGGATCATGTCTGGTGAAGAAAGACCGATTTTGATTGCATCAAATTCTTCAGTCTTATGCTGCGCTTTTAGAAAGTTTAATAAGTCTTTCACAATCAGCTCCTGTAAGGAGTTAAAAGGGGCTCACCCGCAAAAGTGAGCACCTTCTACCAAATAATCGCTTTTCTCAATTAAGAAAGAAGGGATTACTCTTCGTCTTCTAGCTCGATGTTGATACCTAGCGAGCGAATCTCTTTCAACAATACGTTGAACGACTCTGGCATGCCAGGTTCCATGCTGTGGTTGCCATCTACGATGTTCTTATACATCTTAGTACGGCCGTTAACGTCATCCGACTTAACTGTTAGCATTTCTTGTAGCGTGTAAGCAGCACCGTATGCTTCTAGTGCCCATACTTCCATCTCACCGAAACGCTGACCACCGAACTGAGCTTTACCACCAAGTGGTTGCTGAGTTACTAGGCTGTACGAACCAGTTGAACGAGCGTGCATCTTGTCATCAACAAGGTGGTTCAGTTTCAGCATGTACATGTAACCTACAGTTACAGGACGCTCAAACTCATCACCAGTGCGACCATCAAATAGCTTAAGCTGACCAGATTCTGGTAGGTCACCTAGTTTTAGAAGCTCTTTGATTGATTGCTCAGAAGCACCGTCAAATACTGGAGTCGCGATCGGTAGACCACCACGTAGGTTCTTGATCAACGTACGAACTTCATCGTCAGTTAGAGACGCAACGTCTACTTTCTGACGAGTATCACCAAGGTCGTAAACTTTCTGTAGGAAGTCACGGAACTTAGCTAGCTCTTGCTGCTCTTTCACCATTTGGTTGATCTTGTCACCGATGCCTTTCGCTGCCAGACCTAAGTGTACTTCTAGGATCTGACCGATGTTCATACGCGATGGTACACCCAGTGGGTTCAGTACGATGTCAACCGGCTGACCTTTCTCATCGTAAGGCATGTCTTCAACAGGGTTGATCTTCGAGATTACACCCTTGTTACCGTGACGACCCGCCATCTTATCACCAGGCTGGATACGACGTTTAACCGCTAGGTAAACCTTAACGATCTTCAGTACGCCAGGTGCAAGATCATCACCTTGTGTGATCTTACGACGCTTAGTTTCAAACTTCTTATCGAAGTCAGCTTTTAGCTCGTCCCACTGCTCAGCAAGTTGCTCAAGCTGTGATTGCTGTGCGTCATCTTCAAGCGTTAATTCTAGCCACTTCTTACGGTCGATAGTGTCTAGTTTCGCTTCAGTGTAACCACCGTCGATCAATACAGCTTTAACACGGTTTAGAAGGCCACCCTCAAGAATCTGGAATTCTTCAGTAAGGTCTTTCTTCGCTTCTTTAAGCTGCATTTGTTCAATTTCAAGTGCACGTTTGTCTTTTTCAACACCGTCACGAGTAAATACTTGAACGTCGATGATTGTACCTGATACAGAGTTTGGTACGCGTAGAGACGTATCTTTAACGTCAGACGCTTTCTCACCGAAGATAGCACGTAGTAGCTTCTCTTCAGGAGTTAGCTGAGTTTCACCTTTAGGCGTTACTTTACCTACAAGGATATCTCCGCCTTTCACTTCCGCACCGATGTAAACGATACCTGACTCGTCCAGTTTAGACAGAGCAGACTCACCTACGTTTGGAATATCAGCAGTGATTTCTTCAGCACCAAGCTTAGTGTCACGCGCCACACAAGATAGCTCTTGAATGTGGATAGTCGTGAAACGGTCTTCTTGAACTACGCGCTCAGATACTAAGATCGAGTCTTCGAAGTTGTAACCATTCCAAGGCATGAATGCGATACGCATGTTCTGACCAAGTGCTAGCTCACCAAGGTCTGTTGAAGGACCATCGGCTAGAACATCACCACGTGATACAGGTTCACCTGGCATCACACATGGACGCTGGTTGATACACGTGTTTTGGTTTGAACGAGTGTATTTAGTCAGGTTGTAGATATCGATACCTGCTTCGCCAGGGATCAGCTCGTCTTCGTTTACTTTAACAACGATACGAGAAGCGTCTACAGACTGGATTACACCACCACGTTTCGCTACCGCTGTAACACCTGAGTCAACAGCGATGTTACGCTCGATACCAGTACCAACTAGAGGCTTATCAGCTTTAAGTGTTGGAACGGCCTGACGTTGCATGTTCGCACCCATCAATGCACGGTTCGCATCATCGTGTTCTAGGAACGGGATAAGCGACGCAGCGATAGATACAACCTGGTTAGTTGCAACGTCCATGTAGTCAACATGTTCGCGTGGGTGTAGGCCAGATTCACCTTTCTGACGAGCTGTGATTAGCTCTTCAGAGAATGTACCTTCTTCAGTAAGAACAGTGTTCGCCTGAGCGATAACGTACTGACCTTCCTGAATAGCAGATAGGTAATCTACTTCGTCTGTTACTACACCATCTACAACGCGACGGTATGGAGTCTCTAGGAAACCGTACTCGTTACAACGCGCAAACGCAGATAGAGAGTTGATCAGACCGATGTTTGGACCTTCAGGCGTTTCGATAGGACATAGACGACCGTAGTGAGTTACGTGTACGTCACGTACTTCGAAGCCAGCACGTTCACGAGTTAGACCGCCAGGACCCAATGCAGAGATACGACGCTTGTGCGTAACTTCTGATAGAGGGTTGTTTTGGTCCATGAACTGTGACAGCTGTGAAGAGCCAAAGAATTCTTTAACCGCAGCAGAGATAGGCTTAGCGTTGATTAGGTCTTGAGGCATGATTGCATCAAGATCACCAAGGCTTAGACGCTCTTTAACAGCACGTTCAACACGTACTAGACCAACGCGGAATTGGTTTTCTGCCATTTCGCCAACAGAACGGATACGACGGTTACCTAGGTGGTCGATATCGTCCACTTCACCGATGCCATTACGGATAGCGATAAGCTTCTTCATCACTTCGATGATATCAAGTTCATCAAGTGTGCCTTGCTCTTGTGCATCTTCACGTTCGATAGAGCTGTTAAACTTCATACGACCAACAGTCGACAGATCGTAACGCTCTTCAGAGAAGAATAGGCTTTCGAATAGTGCTTCAGCAGCTTCTTTCGTTGGTGGCTCACCAGGGCGCATCATGCGGTAGATTTCTACCAATGCAGAAATACGATCAACAGTGCTGTCAATACGTAGCGTTTCTGACATGAATGGACCGTGGTCTAGATCGTTCGTAAATAGAACTTCTAGCGCTTTGTGGCCAGCTTGAGAAAGGTTCGCTAGTGATTCAAGGCTGATTTCTTGGTTAGCACCAACAATGATCTCACCTGTCGCTTCGTTGATGTAGTCTTTCGATGCAACTTTGCCTACGATGTACTCAACAGGTACCTCGATGTGATCAACGCCATCTTTTTCAAGTTGACGGATGTGGCGTGCTGTTACACGACGACCAGTCTCAACGTAAGTCTTACCATTAGCTTCGATATCGAATGACGCAGTTTCACCACGTAGACGATCAGGAACAAGCTCCATTAACAGAGTTTGATCTTTCACTTCGAAGTTAATCTTCTCAAAGAAGATGTCCAGGATCTCTTCTGTCGTCTTACCTAGTGCGCGAAGAATGATAGATGCTGGAAGCTTACGACGGCGGTCAATACGTACGTATAGGTTGTCCTTAGGATCAAACTCGAAATCAAGCCATGAACCACGGTAAGGAATTACGCGCGCATTGTATAGAACTTTACCTGAAGAGTGGGTCTTACCCTTATCGCTGTCGAAGAATACACCTGGGCTTCTGTGCAGCTGGGATACGATAACCCTCTCGGTACCATTGATTACGAAGGTACCATTGTCTGTCATAAGCGGAATTTCGCCCATGTAGACTTCTTGTTCTTTAATGTCTTTTACAGTACCTGCTGGCGCGTCTTTATCAAAAATAACTAGACGTAGTTTAACGCGTAGTGGTTTTGAATAAGTTACGCCGCGGATTTGACATTCTTTAACGTCAAAAACTGGCTCACCAAGACGGTAGCTAACGTATTGCAGCTCGGAATTGCCGTTGTAGCTCTGAATTGGGAATACAGAACGGAAAGCAGCTTCAAGACCGTATTGACCTTCAGGATCCTGTTCGATGAATTTTTCGAACGAATCGAGCTGGATCGATAGCAGGTATGGAATGTCCAAAACTTGTGGACGAGTACCAAAGTCCTTACGGATGCGCTTTTTCTCGGTATAAGAGTAAACCATGGGGTTCCTCAGCTCGCTGATAAGTGACCCAAACTGTCTCCAATCGTTATGAGACAGTGACTGAATATCTGTTTGATTGTAGTGACGCTTCATTAAGAGCTAATGAAACGTTTTTTGCTAGAGATATGGGTGCTCAAACAGCGGAAAAATCACCCAACCCCTACAGCGCAAAAAGGCCGGTGGTTATAAAACCACCAGCCATTAGCCGTTAGGCTAAGAAACTATGCAATAATTACTTAACAGTAACACTTGCACCAGCTTCTTCTAGCTGAGCTTTAAGAGCTTCAGCTTCGTCTTTCTCTACGCCTTCTTTAAGAGGTGCAGGAGCGCCGTCTACTAGAGCTTTAGCTTCTTTAAGACCTAGGCCAGTTGCGCCACGTACTGCTTTGATTACAGCAACTTTGTTACCGCCAGCAGATTCTAGGATTACGTCGAATTCAGTTTGCTCAGCAGCAGCTTCGCCTGCAGCAGCGCCGCCAGCTACAACAGCAGCAGCAGCAGAAACACCGAATTTCTCTTCCATTGCTTCGATTAGTTCAACAACTTGCATTACAGACATTTCTGCAACTGCGTCTAGGATTTGCTCGTTAGTGATAGACATAACAATTCTCTTTTAAATCAACAATAAGTTTAAATAGCAACCAGTGAAAAGCAAGGCTTAAGCAGCAGCTTCTTCTTTTTGGTCGCGTAGTGCAGCGATAGTACGTACCAGCTTGCCTGCAGAAGCTTCTTTCATGCACATCATTAGGCGTGCGATAGCTTCGTCGTAAGTTGGTAGTGTCGCTAGTACTTCAGCGTCAGTTAGCGCGCCTTCAAATGCAGCAGCTTTGATCTCGAAGTCTTTGTTCTCTTTAGCGAAGTCTTTGAAAAGACGCGCTGCAGCACCAGGGTGCTCGTTAGAGAATGCGATTAGTGTAGGACCAGTGAAAGTGTCAGTTAGACACTCGTAATCTGTACCTTCAACCGCACGACGCATAAGCGTGTTACGAACAACACGTACATAAACACCCGCTTCACGAGCTTGTTTACGTAGTGAAGTCATAGCACCAACTTCTACGCCACGAGAGTCAGCTACAACTGCAGAAAGTGCACCACTGGCAGCTTCGTTGACTTCAGCAACAATTGCTTTTTTGTCTTGAAGGTTTAAAGCCATCTTGGATTTACTCCTGGTTGTCGTTACACCACTCACTATCATCACGACAGTGAGAGTTATTCAGGTGCTTCCCAGAAGAAAGTTAACTATTTACATAGAGCTTTCTGTCAGTTCGGGCACCATCTACGTAGGAAAATTAAGTCTACTTAAAGCAAACACCTACGGTCTTGGACGGAGACTGGGTCATAATTCAGACTAAATTCTTAACGAATTTAATGAACCAAAGTTCAGCCCCAACCACAAATATTAGGCGCAGAATTATACACTAACTCTACGCCTAAGCAAATAAATTAGTTTGCTAGAGTGTTCAGGCTACCCTGATCAACAGCAACACCAGCACCCATTGTAGTAGAGATGCTAACCTTCTGAAGGAATGTACCCTTAGCAGAAGACGGCTTAGCTTTCTTCAGAGCAACTAGAAGAGCTTCTAGGTTCTCTTTGATCTGCTCAGCAGAGAAGTTTGCTTTACCGATAGTAGTGTGGATGATGCCGTTTTTGTCGTTACGGTAACGAACCTGACCAGCTTTAGCGTTCTTAACTGCTTCAGCAACGTTAGGAGTTACAGTACCAACTTTAGGGTTTGGCATAAGACCGCGAGGACCTAGGATAGTACCTAGTTGACCTACAACGCGCATTGCATCTGGAGAAGCAACAACTACGTCAAAGTTCATTTCGCCTTTCTTAACTTGCTCAGCAAGATCTTCCATACCTACGATGTCTGCGCCAGCTTCTTTAGCTGCTTCAGCGTTTGCACCTTGAGTGAACACTGCAACGCGGATTTCGCGGCCAGTACCGTGAGGTAGTACAGTTGCACCACGTACGTTCTGGTCAGATTTACGAGCATCGATGCCTAGGTTAACAGCAACGTCTACAGACTCAACGAATTTAGCAGTTGCTAGTTCTTGAAGAAGAGCTACAGCTTCGTTGATTTCGTATTCTTTAGTTACGTCAACTTTTTCGCGGATTACGCGCATGCGCTTAGTTAGTTTAGCCATCTTATTAACCCTCTACCACTAGGCCCATTGAACGAGCAGTACCAGCGATTGAACGCTTCATTGCTTCGATGTCAGCACCAGTCATATCAGCAGCTTTAGTTTCTGCGATTTCTTGGATTTGAGCGTCAGTTACAGTACCCACTTTTTCAGTGTTTGGACGACCTGAACCAGACTTAACGCCAGCAGCTTTCTTAAGAAGAACAGCAGCAGGTGGAGTCTTAGTTACGAACGTGAAAGAACGGTCGTTGTATACTGTGATAACAACTGGAGTTGGTAGACCTTTCTCGATAGATTCTGTTTTTGCGTTAAACGCTTTACAGAATTCCATGATGTTAACACCGTGTTGACCTAGTGCAGGACCAACCGGTGGACTTGGGTTCGCCATACCAGCAGCAACTTGCAGCTTGATGTAAGCTTCAACTTTCTTAGCCATGATAATTCCTAATTTTGGGTACAAACGCTAATCGGTTGATCAGCTCCCCGTTGAGATAAATACTTTTTATTTCGGCTGATAACTTTCGTTTCAGTCAAAATAATAAGGCGCGAAATTATAGTCATAATCCGCGCCTTATACAACCCTAAAAAGGTGATTTTTTATACTCTATAAATCAGAGTTTTAGTCCAGTTTTTCAACCTGACCAAATTCAAGCTCAACTGGTGTTGCACGACCAAAGATCGATACAGACACTTTCAGGCGGCTCTTCTCGTAATCCACTTCTTCAACGGTACCGTTGAAGTCAGCAAATGGACCGTCAGTAACACGTACCACTTCACCTGCTTCGTACATAGTACGTGGGCGAGGAGCTTCACTTGCTTTCTCAAGACGATTGAGGATTGCATCCGCTTCTTTATCAGTGATAGGAGCTGGACGGTCAGAGGTACCACCAATGAAGCCCATGACACGCGGCACACTACGTACTAGGTGCCATGATTCATCGTTCATGATCATCTGAACTAGAACGTAACCTGGGAAGAATTTACGTTCAGATTTACGACGTTGACCTGCACGCATTTCCACTACTTCTTCAGTAGGAACCAAAACTTCGCCAAATAGCTCTTCCATGCTATGCATTTTGATATGCTCACGAAGAGACTGAGCTACGCGACCTTCAAATCCAGAGAAGGCTTGAACCACATACCAGCGTTTTTTTGGAGCTTCACTCATGTATAAAAACCCTCTATACCCCAGTTGCTAGAGCAACAAGACGAACCATGATGCCGTCAATGCCCCAAAGCACTAGAGCCATTACAATACTTACAGCTAAAACGATCAAAGTTGTTTGCATAGTTTCTTGGCGAGTAGGCCATACAACTTTACGAACTTCCATACGAGATTCTTTAGCAAAATCGATCGCAGCTTTACCTTTAGTTGTTGTAGCAGCAACACCAAGTGCCGCAGCAATTAGTACAACAACGCCCGCAGCACGAAGTACTACAGACATTTCACCATACAGGTAATTACCCACAACAGCGGCAGCTAGCAGAACAAAAGTGGCAATCCACTTGAAGATATCTGCGCCATTTGAGCTATCAGGAGTTTCAGCATTATTTGCTTTCATAAAACCAACCTGTCACAAGTCTTAATATAGACGAAAACAACCCCGCTGTTGCAGGGCAAATCCATGAAACGACAATCTTAAGCGATTGACGTACTCTTTTATTGATCGCGATACAGCATCACGACCAAAAATCCTGCTTAATGTTTGCTTGGACAAGAAATCGGCAAACATTATATTTAGTGCAGAAAAAGGGCATCAAATGATGCCCTTTTTGCTACTGGTTCGTCAAATCTTATTCAAAGATTTTTCCGAAGACTTCAGCTAATCGTTAA
>NZ_AEVT01000078.1 GCF_000189275.1 Vibrio sinaloensis DSM 21326
CAATGGTGTTGTATGGTATTTCGCTGATTTATCAGAGTAATCAAGAACTTGAACAAGCAAAAGACTTTGCGGAACGCGCCTTTACGCTTGATGCCGTAGCTTATCCAGCAAAGATGCAGTATGAACGATTACAGCAACTGGCTAATATTGCCGAAGGTCTTGGAGATAACGCGCAGGCGCGGCGCTATCGGCAAATGTCATTTCGCCATCGAATGGCCCACTCGCTTTATCCGGGCGATCCGCAATATAACGATTTCGCCAAACCTGGCGGCGATCGTTGTGGATAGTTTGCGTCAGCCCGGCGGTCGCCGGGCATTGCGATGTTCTTATCCTTCGAAAAACCAGTATCCGCTATTCACCAGCGCCGCCAGCATGGCGAGGAAGGACGGGTCTTCCAGCGCATCGCCGAAGTTTTCAGCGGTTAGTGCAATATGACTGGCGAGCGCCTCCAGAGCGGGGCGATGCGGGGAGTCTATTTTTTCGCCATTCGCATAGACCTCATCGCCGATACGCAATACGCGAAGCCCGCCGAGACGTACTAATACCTCGCCTTGCTTTAAGGCATCGTAAATCTCATCAGGCTGATACGGCGGCTCCGGCGGCGCAATATCCAGTTCGTGGCGTGACTGAGAGAGAAACTCGCCAAGCCACTGTTGGAAATGCGCGGGTTGA
>NZ_AEVT01000077.1 GCF_000189275.1 Vibrio sinaloensis DSM 21326
TAAACTGTAGCAGGAAGGAACAGCATGACAGATGTAACCCTAAAAGCGCTGGCCGCAGAGAGACAGGTTTCCGTGGATCGCCTGGTACAGCAGTTTGCTGATGCAGGTATCCGGAAATCTGCTGACGACTCTGTGTCCGCACAAGAAAAACAGACTTTACTGGCGCACCTGAACCGCGAAGCGGTTTCTGGTCCCGATAAACTGACGCTGCAGCGTAAGACGCGCAGTACCCTGAATATTCCAGGTACCGGTGGAAAAAGTAAATCGGTACAAATCGAAGTCCGCAAGAAGCGCACCTTTGTGAAACGCGATCCGCAAGAGGCTGAACGCCTGGCCGCGGAAGAGCAGGCGCAGCGTGAAGCGGAAGAGCAAGCCCGTCGTGAGGCAGAAGAACAGGCCAAACGCGAGGCGCAACAAAAAGCTGAACGCGAGGCCGCAGAACAAGCTAAGCGTGAAGCCGCTGAAAAAGCGAAACGTGAAGCTGCGGAAAAAGACAAAGTG
>NZ_AEVT01000076.1 GCF_000189275.1 Vibrio sinaloensis DSM 21326
CGAATAATATTACAATGCTCTTGTACTTGAGGCGTAACAAATGACGTCAAATCTGTATCACAGGCAACGATTGCTCTTGTCATTTCACCATTACGAATTCGCTGAATATATGGCTCTAGAGCGGTACAGCCTCCCACCTCTTGAACTTCAACAGTTTGGTCAAAAAAACTTTTCAAATATAAAGTCCCAGAACGGGATGTCATCGACGCCTTCTACATAAACCATAACATCAACAGAATGAAACTCATTTATGATATTTTCAGCTTCTGCCGAATAGAAAAAATCATCATCCAACACGAATCATTTTCTCCATGTTGCAAATAGAGTCTCTATATTTTGCGGCGACCTCCGGTGAGTGCGTTGCAGCAACTACCTGGGCGTTTGGGTTTAGCCTTTTTATTGCGGGGATAATATTACGTTGCCAAGATATATGAAGTGATAACTCAGGTTCGTCTGTTAAAAATACAAATGGTTTGTTTCGTTGTAACAACGTTTCTATAAACAATATTAGAAGCTGTTTTTCACCAGATGAGAGAGCATCAAAGGCGATATCACCTAATTCGTTACTCACATTTAATTTACCACTTTTGAAATCGAACTCTTTATTTGTTATGAACTCTTTCAGTATATCAATGAATAGCGTAATAGGAGTAAATACGCGTGAAGTTTTTTTCTCTGCATCTAGAGACATCTGTATGATTTTTTGGGTATTTCTATATGCATCTAATGCCGTGAAATCAATTTTATCGAGTTCTGGTTGCTTATTGCTCATTTCTGACTCACGAATATGAGACATTGTTTCATCAACTTTATCAACGTGATGAGAGATTTTTTTGCGAACTTTAGCATCTATAGCATTTAGACGTAAAAATGCTGATGTTAGATTTTTTCTCTCTTTTTCCCTATCAAACTCTAGTGCAAATTTCTGGTTACTCTTACGATCTTTCGTATAAAGAATTGACGAAAGAACCTCTTTTTGTAAATCAGAGGCTATGATTCGTGCTTCTTGAGATAGTTCAAGTTGGAAAGTGGTTAAATTATGTAGTAGTTGGTTAAGGCGAAAATCTACTGGGTTAATTGAACGAGTTCCACTTCTATCGCGAACTTCCATTTCTTCACCGCTTCTCAACCTGTATACGGAGAGTGATGACAGGGACACCAAACTAGCTAGTTCATTTCTTAAATCCTCTGATTGTTCGATTGCCTTGCGTCTATGGTAAGCAGCATAGCGACGGTCTTCAGGCGATAGCAGTCGTACAGTGTATTTTTTACGTGAAATTTGGTATTCAAGTATCAATGCCGATACTGGACTTAGCTCCGTTATTCTAGCTTTGATGGTTTTACGTTTTTTTCCATTTCTAAGCTTTATTTCAATTGATTCAAAGTCGTACGAAGCGATTTCTTCAATACTTACGGCTAGTACTGATTGAAGTATATTCATGAAGGTGGTTTTACCTGTGCCGTTCTTACCTATGATTATATTAACGTACTTGATTAAAATCACTGCTGGCAGTAAATCGCTGCCAAAAGTTGTTGATCGTTACGCTCTCTAATTTGTACATTTTATCATCTACTATGAACACAATAACAGTGCTTATAATAGCATTAACGCTTTCGTTAATAGAACAATGCACCTAAAAAAAACCGAACTCAATCAAAGAGTTCGGCTTTTTATCCAGAATGGCGAGCAATTTGAAGGGTGCCCCGCTAACCATTATAGTTACACGAGAGTGTACCCACGGGGTCAAAGTACGAAGCAAATTTAGCAAGTGGTTTGATGGTGTGAAAAGCATCAATAATCAGGTTTTGAAGTGCCTCGAAATGAACCCTACCTACTCCAAACGTTGTTGCTTGGTTTCTACGACCAATACCCGCTCTCGCATTTCTCGAAACGCCGTGGTGAGCTCTCGATTGATTTTGTTTTGGCTGCGCATGTTCATCATCATAAGCGCGGCGAGCACCAGAAATTGAGGCGACACCCCCCAACTCGCTAAGGCGTTAATGAGGGCACTTTCCATCCAAGCCCCCTACCTTTTCGCTATCGCGGCTCGGCTTCCATTTGTCTGGAATGGCTTCCCAAACGCCAAGTGCGGCCGGTATTGCAAGACCAACAGCACCGCCAAAATTCACGCCTTGGCTTGTCACTTCGACACTGAACAAATGGCCGTAACCAGTAACGGCGGCGACCACGGAGCCAATGAGTGCGAGTCCTTTCATTGTTGAGCGTTCTAACATGATTTGTCCTTATGCTAAACGTACGCCCTGCATGGCGTCACTGTAGGAGTAATGGCGCCCAACTTCCATAATCGACATTGCATGAAGCACTTGTGCCAATAGCTCATCGTTACGTAAGTTAAGCGGTTGATTCACGTCGACGCCCACGCGCTTAGCGACAAATTGCGCGTAGTTCTTCGTGTTGTTTTCGTTTGGCGGCGCAAAGCGTCCTATCAACTCGGTCAGAGTGTCGAGATGGTAGAGCCGCTGATAATTGCGCAGTAAGATGGCGCCCGCTCGAAAGCCGTATTTGTGGTGCTTGTAGGTTTCAAACTCAGCATCGCGAGAGAATGAGCTTTCGCCCTGCCAATCGTTGCCTTTGCGAATGTTTAAGGGGTTGTTGTTTCGAATGCCGCGAACGGTTTGCTTAGTCATAAAGAAAAGCCAGCCTCCAAATATTAAGAAAATCAGTAGATACAAACGCATACGCTAGGCCGCCACATCGTAGAAATTAATGCTCAAACACTCACCACGATAGGCTTGTACCATGGCGCCATTTGGCAAATCTGAGGTCACGTTACACCGTACGGTTTTGTCTGGGTTGACGTGAAAATCGAAACCCATTGCTTGAGTGATAGCTCGGCTATTGGCGTCCACCACGCAATACAGATAGTGTTTTTCGGGTGCATATCGCGTTGGGTAGTCCGGTAGTTTGAACGAAATCGTTTTGCCCTCGGCTTGGTATTCGCTCACATGGAAAAAGCCATCTTGAGAGTCGCGCTCGGTGGCAGCGAGCTCTGGCACTTCACCTTCGCGCCCCCAATACACACCGGCGCCAGTCAGTAACGTGAATGCATTTTGCGCGTGTGTGGTTCGCTCTACAAAGAATGCGAAACGACGTTTAAACACATCGAACTCGCGACCAAAGTGCAGCCAGTCTTGAATGTGAGTAGTTGACGAAGATGGGTGAATGGTTTTCTCGCACATCACCTTAGTGGCGTTGCCCTGCTCATCGATTTCCACGACACCATAACGGAATGATTCGCGGCTCATGGCAAGGTCAAGGCGCACGTAACACCAAAGCGATTTGTCTTCATTGCCGTCATGGTGGATATAATGGCGCTCTGGCGGGTCAAAGACTTGAAAAACCACTTGGCGAGAGCCATTGCTTCGGCCAATCACCAAGCCACCCATAGCCTCATCAAAACTTGGTGCAGCACTTGTGAGGTTACTCGGCAAGCTGACTTTCATGTGACCATTGGCTACCATGCCCGCAGAATTGGGCATGATTTCCATTCCCCAAAACGGCGCGGCCGGCATGGCGAGTGTGCTGGCGGCATTGACGCCCTTTTTGCTGCGGTGCCCCATAACTAAAGCCCATGCGGTTGGGTAACGTTCGTGTACGCCGAGCATGGCGGCGTTTTTCAACAGGTTTTTGGGGCGTGTAGTTGCACTACCAGCGGGCGCATTGCTCACTTGCTCAATCAAAACGTCAATATCAATGCGCGCGTTTTCAATTGCTTCCGCTAGGTATTCCACCTTATTGCGTTCGCTGCCCGTTGGGAGATTGTTTTTAATCGTGCTCATGGTTATACCTCGATAAGATGAACGAAATCCGTATCCGCGCCCGACAAAGAGATCGCTTCTCGGCTTGTTAACTCGATTTTTTCACCGGCATCGAGCTCATACCCTGCATTGACGACCACGGCGCCGGTATTGGCGGCATCGGCTTTGATAATGATGCTGCGACGGTCGTTGTTGCGGGGAACATCGACAGGTAGCGCCACTTTCTGACTAGTGAGAAGGTTTGACGCCTGAATGCCAATCACTTGATTGGAAGCCATTCGCATCACTGGCATGGAGCTGATAGAGAGTTTTTGCCCCTCGGCCAGTGCAATTTCTGGCAACGCGTCGATAATGGCTTGGATTTGTTGACCAGCGGCCAATTGAACATCTGGCAGCGCTTGCACATTTACGCTTTGGTCGGGCGCCAATTCCACCGCCGGCAATTGGTCGACATTGACCGATTGTCCGTCTATGGGTGGCTGATGCTCACCCACGCCACTTTCCAGTTCCACCTTGCCCGTGGTGGTTAATAAAATGCGCCCCAAGCGACTACCTGTATACTTATACAGTGAGCGGTTAAATAGAGACAAAACCTCACCGGTGCGCTCAATTTGCAGCGTGATTTTTGTCTCGGCTCTAACGATGTAAAGCCATTCGGCGTCAAGGGTGACGGGGATAGTTTGCCCCTGTCCAAAGTCTAAAATCATCGACTCACCGCCTTATAAGTGACAAAGCCTAAAATCACGGCAATAGCGAGCATCACATACATATTCATGCGATTGCTTTCATTGGCGCCGCCGTCTTGTTTGAACTTGGCAAGCGCTTGTAAGGTTTCGAGGTTTTTCGTGTTTTGTGCCGCTTGATTGCCCGCGAGCCCTGCCAACATTTGCAAGTTTTCGCTGTTGCTTGAAGAGAACTCTTCCAATGCCTGATTGGCAAAGTCCGTCGTTTGCTCAATGGCCTGTTGACCAAGGGCAAAACTTTCTTCAACGGCGCCGTAATCCGTCGCGGTCACGTTAATGGTGGAGTTATTAACGCCGCTAATCGCCGTTCCTAAGTTATCCCCACTAATGGCGTTTTGGCCGCTGACGTTGGTTGTGGTTGTGCTGTTTTTGGAACTGGATTTACCGCCCATTGCTTACACCTTTATTTCCATGCGGGTCACATCGCCCCGCGTTTGCTCTTTGGTCTGCAAGCGGCGGCCAAGCCGAGCGACCAAAGGAAAATAGGTTTCTGCCGAAATGGATTGGAGCCCTGCGGCTTTGACGTGCGTTTTGAGCTCACGAATAGCGCCCACAACACCCACCCCGACCACGCCCCATAAGAAGTAGGAATGGCCGACAACTTCACCGGCCACGGTGACGTTGTAACCTTGACCTGTCAAACGGTACAAGCTGACGCGCCCCGCCCTGACTTCTTGCTTGAGAGTGTCGAAATCCTTGGGGCACGCTCGAAAGGCCACTTGTAATGTGTCGAGCGCACTCGCTCGGTCAGAAACCAATTCAATCATTTTTTGAGTATCACCACGGCAATGACTAAGACCACGCCAGCAATGAGCCAAGGGCTCACGCCCCCGCCCATATTGATGGCACCAATGGATTGACCGCTTTGGTTGCTGCTTGTTGCGGCTGATGGTCCCGCATCACCCGCCTTGATAGGCATTGAGCCGCTATTGGTCATTGGAATCATAAAATGCCCCCGCTGACTTTAAGGCCGACGAACACAACGAGCAGCAAAATCACAAGGCCGGTGAGGTATTTCGTACCGTTGCTCAAGGTGTAACCGCCCCACAGACCAAACCCGCCGGCGAGCAATGCAACTGGAATCAATGGCATTGTTCCCCCTTAGCGCTTTTTCGTGGCAAAGTAGACGGTGCCACACACCATCAAGAGACCGACACCAATCGCTGCATACGGGCCATAGCTGGGCGCGCTCGATTGGCGAACGACATCCCCGTTGGGCTGCTGATAGTCGTTGGATAACTCTCGGTGCGTGGTTGGGTTAGCTGACAGCGCCAATTGCTTTTGATAGTCGAGCATTTCAAGCGCGAAACCCCCGACAGTATCAACGGCACCACCAATTAACTCCCCACCGGTTTCCAGTAAGTCGTTAAAAAAGTCCATGACTTCCCCTTACGCTTTTGGTGCGATTTCGCCGACTTGCTCGATGGCTTCCACAATCACTGGCACGCTACCTTGGCTTGTCTTATCAAGCTCAAATTGCAGTTGTTTCAGCGCGTTGGTAGGCAAACGACCTTCGACACCAAAGCCAGTACGAACAAAATCAAGCGTGAACCAATCTTGGTTTTGCTCTAGACCGGCCACCGCTAAATCAAACGCGTTGTCGGCTTTCGCCACGTTGATTTCTTCGCGTTCGTCACGCATCACGCGCACACGTTCAATCGTGTTGTCTTTGAAGTGAATGCGCTTGATTGACAGAAACGGCGATCGCTCGGCAAAGTCGAAAGGCGTACGACCGGCCACGGCGGCATACCACGTTAACGAGTAAAGACGTGGCAAGTACACGCGGCGAGACTGCGCAGCCGTAGTATGGGCGCGAGCGCGAATCGATGGTGCTTGCGTGCCGGCATCTTTGGCTTTCAGTTGGATGTACACCATCCAAATCTCGCCTTGCAGTGTCACAAGCTCACCGGTGCGCACACCGGCTTTCGTGCGCAGCGTTAAATCAGAAAATGGCACGACATAACGCCCTTTTTCCGTGAACTGTTTGCGGTGCTCTTGGAAGTCCACCAAGTCTTGACCGCTCAGGCCGATGATCTCTTTGCCGTTCAGTTTCAGCGTTACGCGCTCAATGTCTGCGGGGTCTAGAATATCGGTAACGAGCTCAAGGTTTTGATACGTTGGACCAGACACAAGGCGCAAGGTGGCTTGGTTGCCCCAATTGACGCCCTCCACTGGGTCAAGCTCGCGTGGACGCGGGTTAAAAGGTGTGCTCATCATTTCCATTAGAACCAACCTTTGTCGCCGCTCACGACTTCTTTCACGCTTGAGAGTGCAGATACATTGTTGATTGTCGCTACAAGTGCGATGGTCAGCCCAGCTGTGACTAACATAGGAACTAAGGTACTTTTATTTAGCTTCATATACGCTTTCCGTTACATGGTTGTATAAATGTTCACCAGTAAGTGTTAGCGTTATTGTTCAACGTTTAAATGGTGTTGAACCTATTAGGTTAAGCGGTATACCTAATAGGCTTTATGGAAAATTAAATCAGTAATATGAGGGAATAAAATGAGTACAACTGAGAAAGCGCCTATTCCTAATGAGCATGAAGTACAGCTAATGTGTAGTGACATATTTATCGTAAAACAACGCTCAAAAATACCACCATATGACGTTAATACCCACTATTTTAAGTGGATAGACATTCGTGCTGAAGGTCGTTATTTCAAAGCTAACTCTCATACGTTTAAAGCTATATCTATCACGCGACCAATGTATTTATATGATGATGAGAAAACGACTGAAACTAGACGTTTGAGCTATGTAACAGGCGAGTATGTTCAAACGTTTGGTAAAAATGACTCAGGTAATGATTCTGATAATGTAAACGTGTTCGTGGAAGTGTTTACAGGTGAAGAGGCGGCATGGGTAGACGACCCATTCAAATAAAATAACTGCCTCATGTGAGGCAGATAACCTCACCTTTCTTTACATCCCCAATTTGGTCACTAAAGAGCAGATACTCAGCAATGCCATTGTTGGATTGCGCCGTCTTTAAAGCTGATATTTGGGTCACATCATAGGCTTTTTGCTTGCTGATGTACTCCGCGTCGGCCATCGATGCCAGACCGCCCACCCACCAATACGGCGATTGACTAATGACCGTCTTGGGCACTTCTTGGGTGCGCTGAAACATCGAGTGCAGCACAAGGCCAAACTGACGACCACCGCGCCACAGCTCGCCCGCCTTGCCTTTGAGCTTGCCGGTGGTTTCGGCAATGGTGCCCAACTCTTCAATGGCAACATGCAGCAAAGGCTTGTTGCCATCCCCGCAGCTCCACACAATCGCAGCGAACGTTTCCAAATTTTCCATGGTGGCGTCTTTGACCAGCGCCAACTTGAAGCCTCTTTTGTGCTTTCGTGCTGCGACCAAGGCGCGAGCAAAGGCGCCAAACTCGGTGAACGTTTGCACGTTTTGCCCTTGAAACTTCTTGCCCGAGTAATTTTGGTACGGGTCAAAAAAGACTGCCTGGCTTCCTTTGGGGATTAGGCCGAGCTTTTTCACGGCGGTGGTTTTGCCCCCGCCCGTCGTGGCGATGTACACGACGTGCTTTGGCGGGTGCGCTTGGTTGCTGTTGACCGGCATGGGCAGCCTAAGCGGCGGCTTTTTGCTCTTGCTCATCGTTGGCCGCCTCCTTTGCTTTTTCTGCAATGATGGCCGCTTGCTCAGCTTGCAGTCGTTTCACGGCATTAAGGCTTGAATACCCCAGACCAACGGCGGCAACGCCAAACATGATTTCTTCTTTGTAGTTCTCAAACCATGCCAGCCATGTAAGACCGTACTTTTCAATCAATGGACCACTGGCGGTCAAGAATTTCTCTTTGGCTTCGGCGTCAAACTGAAAATCGACACCGGCCGCCGATGAAATGTATTGCTGTGACATAAACATGCCCATTTCAACCATCGCTACCGCCGCGCCAGCGTCCAATTGTGGCTCGTCAATCTCGGATTGCTCTGGTTGCTCGGTGGTTTCTGGCTCGCCACGTTCGGCTGCGTCAATATGGTCTAAATCGTTTAGCCCTTGCGCGTAATCTTGGCTCAGTTCGTCGTGTTCGGTTTCAAGCGGTGTATTGTCTGTGCTATCCATTGGCGGATTGTCCTTTTTTGTTGAGTAAGAAAAAGAGTGTGATGAGTGCGAGCAGCCCGAAAAAGTAAGGCTTAGCCGCTGCAAGCCTTGTGTTGATTGGTTTAGGCGGCTCAGTGGTTGCCGGCTTTGGCGGCGCAATAACGGGCTTATCTTGCGTGACAGGGTGACGTTTCTCACCTTGGTGGTCATTGGTTTCAAGCGGCTTGAGCTCGGCTTTGTCGGTTTTCATATTGGTTTGAATGAACTGCTGAAAGCTCTCACCCTTGCCTTGCTGAAAGCCACAACACGGACAGTTGTAATACAACCGGCCGGTATTGCGCTTATTCTTTGGCGGGGTGCCCTCGGTGACTATCTTGTGCTCACCCACCGCATGAACCGTTGCCACGGCGCCACAATCGGGCATGTGACAACGGATATAACCTTTGATTGGGTTTTTACTTGCCATTGAGCGCCCCTTCTAGCTGCGCCTCAAGCTCTTGGATTCGGTCATTGGTGAGCCGCATCCAGACGAGGAACAGGCGAAGCGGCGCCATTAATTTGCTTGCGAACGGGTTCAGAGAATGCGCTTTGACTTCCTTTTCAAGCTGCTCGGTGATTTGTTGTGCTTTTTCCACGGTGTATTGATTCCTTATGTCCAACTGAGTGATAAAAATTCCATTCGCAAGCAAGGTATAAACAGGTTAAGTAACCACAAGCCCGCCATTTCTAAGTGAGACGGTGGCGTGTTGGTCTATTTGTATTTTGGCGCCACTTTGCAGCGGCTTAATAAGGCATTTCACCCCTTGAATGCTCCATCCGGTGAGCTCGGTCAGTGCCTGACTTAGTGAGGGGTTACAGTTATTTTCAGTGCTCCAAGTGGAGCCGCTCCGCGTCTCTAAAGCGCGCTTTAAATCTTTCGTCTTAACTAACTGAAAAGTATCGCTACAGGTTTCAATAACTTCAGAAAGCCAAGTGAAACCAATCACTTTCGAGACCACTTCACCGTATTGGTTTTTCTTGGTTTCGTATTCCAATTTGGCGTCGTGTGCCAATTGGCAAAACAGCGACCACTTGGACGAGTCCGCCGCTTGGCGCAGCGCTTCCAACTTTTCATCGTGTGCGGTTTGCTCCGAGGTCGCTCGGCGCAGACTTCGCCACAACGACACCGGCTCGCCGCCAAACTGCTGAAACTGACGAATGCCATGAACCGACGCCCAAGCGCGCACCTTAAAGGCGTTTTCTTCGGCTTTGCTCTCTGGCATGTGCTTCCCGTTGATGTTTTTCGACACATACTTGGCGATGTACGCCGTGGCGCCGCCCTTGCTTGGGTCGGCTTCTTTTACATCAAAACGCGGCGTTACATCTGAGCCCAATTCGGCTCTATCTTCGTGTGTTGCTTCCTCTTGGAGGATACGCACTACGTCGGCCTTAACCTTGTGAGAGCAAAACAAAAAGTAGTGGCTGTGACTGGTTGCGTCTTTGTGAGGCTCGGCCACACGAAAACCAAAGTAATCAATATCGCGTTTGGCCAATCGCGCTCGGCCAACCGCCCACTTAGCCATGAGGGCTTTGTGACCTTCTTTGACACTGGCGCCATTCCAATGCGGCGAATTGCGGTGGTATTTACTCGGCAACGTCCACGTAATGAACAGCGCGGTGTAACCGAGTTCTTCGGCCAACTCTTCAAAGCCGCGAGAGCGTACCATCATTTCAATGCGGCGGTTTTCAGGGTTGGCGACGGTGCGGCTCGCCACGTCTTCGAGTTTGAAGTGCTCGCCCGTTTCGGTATTGAGCACCGACATGGCCGCCATGTATTGCTTGGATTCGTGCTGTTTACGCGTCCAGTTCTGAAATGACACCTCGGACACATAACGGCTTTGGTGCCCTTTATCGCCGACGCGACAAAGCGCAATTTGAGAGTATTCGATATATTGAGCGCGCAGCCTAAGCAAGCGGCGCTCAAGCCATTGCTCGGCTTGCATCTTGAGCACAGCAATGGTTAGCTGCTCTTCCAACACCTCGCGCTTTTTCTGGCTAAAGTCGACCACTGGCGCAAGCACATAGATTTCGCTCAGTTTCTTGGCTTGAGTGCGGTACACCCAAACCAAAGCGCCAAGAAAATCACTAAACTGACTCGCGTCGACATTCTGCAAAATGGCGGCGAGTTCATCAGCGTAGTTGCTAGCCAGCTTCTTAATGGCATCTTCACGCATTAATATGTTGTGGGATAGCGGTTCTGGTTTGGCATGGTTGCGGCTATCGACAAAAGGGTATTTGTCCTCAATGTACGCCGCACACTTTAAGCCAAACTTAACCGCTTCATCTGCGGCTTTCGCTAGGTTTTGATTGGTGGCATTGGCTCGCTTGGTTCGGCTTTCCACTTTGCGCTTAACATCGTTGCGCACAATGGCGGGAAGCCTTGGGAAAAATCGTTTAGAGAAGCTGCTTTGAAAGATGGCTTGCGTTGCTTGGGTTTTGTCAGCCATCCGTTCAAGCGTTTCTTGCACTTCCTTTGCATTCATAGAATCGCCCTCGCGTTAAAGATTCAGCGCCCTATTCGGGCGCGTCCTCTTGCTTGCGGATTCTGTCTGAAACAAGTGCGTTGTTTCGTTGGATGGCTCGATATAACCGGTAAGCGCCCAAAGGCCCTTTTGAAGCCGAGAAAAACTCATAGCTGCACAGTGTGCTCAGTCCGTCTTCTAAAGCCTGTTTGCGTTCAAAATCATAAAAACGGGTTTGGTCGATTTGCTCTGTAAGTTTCAGCGTTTCAGATACACCGATGTTTTCAACGGCAAAATTGTAGGCCGTTGCAATGGCGCTAACCTTATTTAAGCGACGCGCAGCCCTAAGTGTTTGATAAATGTCTTTCATGCTAACGTTGCTCATGCGTCACCCCCTTGACGAAAACGTGAGGGAATGTGTGTTTGCGTTGGGCTCGATTTGAGCTCACGCACTCGCTCTAAGCAGCGCTTTACCCATTTGAGGGAGTTTTGAGTCAGTTCAGGGCTTGGGTTTACGCACCCTGCCATATCTGGACAGGGCAAATGAATTGGATTCGTTACATTTGTCATTTCAGCCTCCGCAAGCTGTTTCTTTTTTGAACATGGAGACAGTAATGCAATTATTTTAGGCGTTCAAATCACTTGAACTACTGTAATGACCTTATAAATACACTACAATTTAACAAGTTTGGACAATTATCGAACAGGCACGGATGAACTTTACAAACGAACTTTTAGACCAAGTAAAAGCTAAGTATGAGTTGCCCTCTGACTACAAGTTGGCACAAAAACTTGGCGTTGGTCGTAGCCGTTTGAGTAATTGGAGAAATGGTACGTGCTCGATGGATTGGGATATAGCGTTTCAGATTGCAGATTTGCTTGGCGCTGACGACCAAAATGTAGTGTACGGTTTAATCCAAGACAAGTACAAAAACCCTCGCCTAATCAACGCTTTAACTAGTTAGAACCCCTCTGATTTTATATTTACCCGCATATACATAATGCGCACTTAGCTATAGCTTCGCTAGGGCTGCCAATCCACATAGCCAGTCCACCGCAAACCATTGATATTCTTGTAAACCGCGCCCGTTAAACTTTTTTGCAATGCTTTCCCACATCGCTTTAATGTTCGGATTATCGTTGTGATCAGCGTGACAACCTAATAAAGCTATCTCTGGGTCTAAACCTGCGCCAGTCGCAAGAAAACTTCCTCTTCTCATACACATAACTACCAGACTTTCAAACTTTGCAAAGTTTCTTCGGTAACCGAACCTGAATCATGCGTTGTCTATTTAAATGTAAATCCTAGATTTGCTTGCTGTAGTTAGACAAGCTCATACTTTGATTTTAACTGTTCGAATGAAGCGTGCTCGGAGTTCAAAGCTGTCGTTGTTCGTCGATTATAAACAACCATTGGGGATAAATATCTTGCGCATTACAGTGTCACTCATATGAACATAACGTATCCATTTTTGTCGATTACGAGGTTCAAACCGTACATTCGGTGGACTTGCTTTCCTACACCAATGAATACTGTTTATTTATACAGCCCCAATGTGTACACTAGGAGCTATAAAAAACCAGTTGCCTATTAGTATTCTTATTCGGAGTGAATCTATGTCTTGTTCGGAAACATCTTGCTTATGTGGTGCTGTTTCAATTACAGCGAATAATATTGATCCTAAATTTACCGTCTGTCATTGCCAATCTTGCCGTACTTGGGGAGGCGCGCCATTCTTTGCGGTTAAATGCGGAACACAAGTAACGATACTTGGTGAAGAACATGTAAAATTGTTCGAGTCTTCTTCTTGGGCTGCTCGCGGTTTTTGTACCGAATGCGGTACCCACTTGTTTTACAAGTTCAAGGAAACCGGTGAATACAATATGCCTGTGGGGCTTTTTTCGACTTTAGAAGGACTCGTGATGGATATGCAGTATTTTAGTGATATGAGGCCTAGCTACTATTGTTTTAGTAACGAAACCAAAGAGATGACCACAGAGGAAATCATGGCCTATTTCGCAGACAAGATTTAATTCGATAGATGCCCCGTTGATCTACAACCACAGTAGTCATACACATTTGTACCTCCGGGGCTAAAAGTACAAGTCCACCGTATCAGGGTTTGTTGAGTGAGAAAAACGTTAATAGTTTTGACACTTTGAACTGACTCGAAAAGTGGTAACAATACCCTGCTCTAGCGTTTTTGATCCATCAAAGCCACCATAAGGCCAGAGGCTATAAACGTGGCACCCGCACCGAAGTTCAAACCGAATACTACTTTAGGTTTTTCTACTAACCAATTAGACAACCTTGTCGCGAAAACACCCATCAAGCTAAATCCAAATGCTGTAAGAATCGCAAACCAGGCGCCGTAGCCAATCATTTGATGCGTGACTGACCCCAGATTCTGATCCACAAACTGAGGAATAAATGCCAAAACAAATAGACCGGGTTTTGGATTCAAAGCGGCAGATAAAAAACCAGTCGAGAAAATAACCTTCAACGATTGCGGTTTGCTGTTATTTAATGAAATCAAGTTTCGAGACCGAATAGCGCGAATGCCCAACCAGATAAGGTATCCCGCACCAACTATCTTAACTAAGTAAAATGCAAATTCTGATGTTTGTATAAGCAGTGTTAACCCAAAGGTTGCAGCAAATACATGAAACAGAATTCCAAAACCAGATGAAAGGCCAGATACTACAGCAGCACTCTTTCCTTGGCTTAATCCTCGACTAATTGCCAACAGGTTATCAGGCCCTGGAGACACTACCAATAGAATGCAAGCCATCGTAAAGCCAATAAACACTTCTAGCGGAAACATAAAACCTCCCTATTTCATACTCCAGAGACTAAAGAGCGAGCTTCATTATATGCTGTGGGCCTGCGGAACCTCCATGATAGAGCTCTTGAGTATCAAGAAACCCACCGTTTTCATAACATTTTTTTGCCGCCGGGTTCTTGCAATTGACGGTCAAAAATACCGAGCCTGCCTTTGGAAAGTTGAGCTTGATGTAATCAGATAGTTCCAAAACGGTACGTGTCCCTATACCTCTGCCTTGTTGAGACTGATCGACTAAAAAGCCTCTAACACCAATGGCTCCTGCATCAGCAAATGGGTAATCCTCATCGTAGCCAGTATCGAGTAAAAACACCCCCACCATTTCAGCACCTGAATATATTCCATGAGCAGTAACGGATTGGTTTAACAACGGTAATAGCTCTTCTGCAGTTCCGACGTACTGCAGTTGCGCGTCAGAAACCTGGAGGTTTTTGACTTTTTCATAGTCCATTACTTGTACTGGTTTGATTTCAATCATGATTATCCGTTCTCCATTGAATGATGTTTAATCTTATCGGAGATAACACCAAAGTAAACCCATTAGTGACAAGGTCACGCTGGAATATTAAATATATATTTGGGTAATCTTGAAGCAAACCGTAAGCTAGTCAGAACTATTGGAATAACAATTTTTAGTTATAGTGCATAAGTTCGACCAGCTGCGTTTATGAAGATAATGAATGATGCACTAGCCTTACTGACTCTCTAAGCTAATCTTGCCGGGCTGCTTTTCACGGATATGTTTAAGAGCGTCAGCTGGCATTTGAACATGTGCGAACCAAAATGGCTTGTGTTTATCAACAAACGCACTGCTTCTATCTAAGTTATCAAACATAGAATAGGCTTGCCCCTGCGCTAGAGCTTGCCCGTATTCACTTCGCTCTAAGATAGGCCTTTCTTCAATGTCATCTAGTAGAGCATTCTTTAGATGGATGGTACTGGCTGACCACTCTATTTCTTCGACAATCTTACGAGTCAGATCTTTTTCAAGCGTTACCAGCAGCTTAGGAAGAATATTCATGTTCGGCTTTACTTCCGCACACGCATAGTACTCATTGCGAAAGTTATTCTCACGATAGAACCGCATCTTCTCGATTAACGCGTCTTCAAACAGCTGGGGAAATTGATTAACAATAGCAAAGTGACAAATAGTTCTGAGCACACCAAGGAGGATCCCCTGCTCTGGGTTCTTCACGTTGGCTTCTTGAAGACGAATTCGGGTAACGTTCGCAGTCAATATCATGTGTTGCCATAATTTTGGTGCAATGGTTTTGGTTAACGGGTTGTGCCAACGTAAAATAGGTTTCACCATTAGTATCGGAAACAGAACTTTGCAATTGTCCATACCCAAAGTACCAATAGCGATCTGGGGATCATTGATGTCACGCGCCATTTTACCAATGCGGGCACAAAACTTGGGATTGTTGACTAAAGCAATAAAGTTAGCCTTTAGCTGGTTGTCATTTGTCGTCAATACGTTCAATTTGCTAAAACTTAATGACGGTGAATATGCGACACTAGAGAAGTAAGAAAAATCAGGGAAACGGCCAAGTAACTTGATTGCTGGCTGCGAGAGCAGTGTTTCTCTGATCATGTCCTCTGCGGTTTGAGAGACTTCTGCAACTACATTGCTGAACACTTTTTGTCTATCTTCAGCTTCCTGCCTACGCTCTTGGACACGTTCACTTTCACACTCAAGCAGTAAACGCTGGTTATCCGTGATCCGTTCCTCTTCCTTCAATATCACGCTATCGCAAAACTCACTTTGACGGCTTAGTGTTGAATCGACATCTGATTGATCGAGGATATATTTCAGGCTCACCAGCCACTTAGCGTGACGCTCATAAGTAAGGTGGGAAATTTTTTGTGCCAGCGCGGTGGCTTCACTGTTGTATTTTCTATTGGTAACTAACAAGGCAGCACTTACAGTTTTTTAACCTATAACTAATTTAGCATATATTTTGTCGAGCAATTTATCAGTTTGCAACATGTATCCTTAGGTATTTTTCTGGCGTACGGTATTTAAATCGTAACCCTTTCTTTATCGTGGTCTTACCCACTTTACACAACCGATAGTCCCCCGTTGTCGTCACGGATGCGACTATTGCGTAATTATCGGTATGTTTTAACTCAACAAACACATCGCAGAAGCCCTTTAGATCGGAAGTCGCCAACTCTTTGAGCAACTTGTTCTTTAATTTCTTTGCGATGGGGTTGTGTGCAGCGTCGTCACTTGCGAGAACAAAGCTAGGCACGCTGGTTAACATAAGTATTGATAGAATAAGCTTCATAAAAAAACCTCCGATACAAAAGAGTATCAGAGGTCGAAGTTAGGATTTGATTTACAAGATTGAACTGGGAGCGCTACAAAGCACTACAGCAACTGATATGTTTCTCAGCCCTGTTTTTTCCGTCCCTTGCTTTTAAAGCCTTGATGAGGAAAAACGTTTCGAATTCTTTGCTGAACCTTTTTTGGTACCTGCTTAGAAAAAACCAACTTAGTTCCTGTGCGTTGCTGATACACCTTAAGCTCACCACTAAAAGGAGTATGCTCGGCGATATCGATGACATTGTGTTTGAAGGTCGGTGGAAAGTGCCCTTTTTCTTTACTTATCTTGCCATCAACGAATGCGACTTTTAAAACTGGTCTGTCTACAACAACCAACCAAAAGACAAGAATTGCAGCAATTAGGATTACATAAAGCATGGCAGCTCCTTAATCGAGTAATTTAGATAAATCTTCTTTCAGACTGCTGACCGTTTTACTCGCTTTTTCACTGCGAGAGGCCTCAGATAGCAAATACTCAATCGCATCAGAAAGCGTACATCCCAACTCATTCGCCCGATATGAGAGCTTTTCCCAAACCCGGTAGTCTAAATCGATCGACTTTTTCTTAGTATGAATTTGTTCAGCGTTGAAGTGTCGCTTTCGCTTAGCTCGAATGGCTTGCTTGAGCTTATTGTCAAGCTCCGGAGACATATGTGTCTCGATCCATTCTAGCACCTGAGTCGGCTCGTGCTCGATTCGACGCAACTCATCAACGGCAGCATCGGCTTCACTTGAATCTATGTGGCAGGTTATCTTCTCACCGGCTTTCCATTTGTTTATTAGATAATTCCATTTCCAACCACATTCTAAGTTTTCAAGCTGTTGATATTTCATGAGTAAGCAAAATCCGTTAACGTTCTAGGTGACAGCGTAACCCTAACTACTCTTAGTTACAATCCCTATTGTAATCGAAAAGAGATCAAGATCATTAGATAAAATTATCGGTATCTCATTAAACGCTTTTTCTATATAATTTCGTCCATTTTGTTACTAATTCGAACCCTATAATGAATCAAGAAAGCTGGTGTTCCGTTACGCCTCAGTACTCGCAATTCGATGAACTTCTGCAGCAATTTGACCAGATTAAACTGGCCCATTTCCTCGATGTTCAACCTAGACTCCAGCAAACACTTGCCACTTTTGCCCAATTAAAAGGCTTTTCGAAAGCACTGGTTATCAAGTCGATAGATAATTCATTTTATCGACAATTGATCAAGCGTGCTCTTGAAGAACAACTGAACGTATCGCATGTAAAAATGACCGAGTCATTGGCTGCAGACAAACTGTTCGGCTCTTATATCGCTAATGAATCAGGCCAAATCACAACCATGCACGAAGGCCTTCTCCACCAAGCTAATGGTGGTTACTTGATCATTCCTGCTAACTTAATTTTAGCGAACCCTGCGAGTTGGCAAGCTTTAAAAGCCATTCTTCTAGGGCAACCAAGTCAGCCAGTCAACGCCAATCCTAATCGTATTGCTCTTGATATTCCCAGTTATACATTTGACGTAAAGTTATTGATCGTCGGGGACCGCCATCAGATTTCTGAATTTGAATACTTAGAAGAAGAACTCTACAACGGACTTGCCCTATATACTGAAATTGAAAACGAAATCGCCTTCAACCCATCAACGGCTGATACCCTTTTAGGCTTTATAGCATGGATCGTAAAAGAGTATGAATTGCCGACGCCAAGTTTTGATGCTCTGCATCGTATACTGATTGCCGGCGCTCGATACACAGAAGATCAGGATTACATGCCCATTGAACTGCTGTGGTATTTAGCTCTTCTCCAAGAAGCCGCATTGACCTCAAACGGTAAAACAGTCCATGCCTCAGACATAGATACTGCCGTAGACAATAAATACAACCGAGAAGCTTATCTTCCTGAAAGAGCGCTCGCTGATATCACCGATGGGCAAGTTATTATAGAGACTCAGGGGGAATGCATTGGCCAGGTAAACGGCTTAACCGTTATTGATGTTCCTGGACACCCTATGTCTTATGGCGAACCAGCTCGAATCTCTTGTGTTATCCACTTTGGAGATGGTGATATCTCCGATGTAGAGCGTAAAGCAGAGCTTGGTGGTAACTTACACGCTAAAGGCATGATGATCATGCAGGCTTTCGTTAGCAGCGCACTTCAACTAGATGAACCATTACCCTATTCTGCATCCGTGGTGTTCGAGCAATCATACAGCGAAGTAGATGGCGACAGTGCGACCCTCGCAGAACTTTGCTCTTTCGTCAGTGCATTATCTGAGTTTCCGATCAACCAGCAAATTGCGGTTACTGGAGCAGTCGACCAGTTTGGCCGTGTGCAAGCCGTTGGCGGTTTGAATGAGAAAATTGAAGGCTTCTTCCACGTGTGTAAACATCAAGGCTTAACAGGACACCAAGGGGTAATTTTACCAAAGTCGAACCTTAAACACCTCGCCCTTCATCAAGATGTTGTCGACAGTATAAAAGAAGATCGCTTTCATATCTGGTCAGTCGCAACCGTCGATGAAGCAATACCTCTCATTATGGGTAAACCCTTCCGAGGTGACGATGAAGACAGCGTAATTAACAAGATTGCCGAAAGAATAGAAAATTTCGAAAAACATGAGCATCCGCCGGGAATTGTGGAACGCATCAAAAACTGGTTCAGATAATGTAAATATTCATTAGAATCAGACTGGTTGGAGTTGTTTAGCGTACACGTGTTCACTAAGATGCGGCTATCAAATATTGGAGTCATTGATAATGCAAAACAAACGTGAATCATACAATCGTGAAGATCTTCTAGCATCAAGCCAAGGTGAACTATTTGGTGAGGGATACCCTCAGCTACCTGCACCTAACATGCTAATGATGGACCGTATCACCAAAATGTCGGAAACCGAAGGTGATTTTGGTAAAGGTCTAATCCTTGCTGAGTTGGATATTACTCCGGATCTATGGTTCTTCGATTGTCACTTCCCTGGTGACCCAGTAATGCCAGGCTGTCTAGGTCTAGATGCTATGTGGCAACTTGTAGGCTTCTACCTTGGTTGGATCGGCGGTAAAGGCAAAGGACGTGCGCTAGGTGTTGGCGAAGTTAAGTTTACAGGTCAAATCCTTCCAACAGCGAAAAAAGTTACTTATGAAATCCACATGAAACGTGTTGTAAACCGCAAGCTAGTTATGGGCCTTGCGGATGGTCGCGTTCTCGTTGATGGCAAAGAAATTTATGTTGCTAAAGACCTTAAAGTAGGTCTTTTCCAAGATACATCAGCGTTTTAATCTGATAGCAAATTTAGCGACTCACTTGAGTCGCTTTTTTATCACCAGCTATTTTAGTTATAGTGCATTAAAATAAGTAAAACCGAAACTAGCGCGTAATATTTACCTTTTATATTCTCCAGACAAGCAAAAGCCCCTTTCGGGGCTTAATTCCTCTACTGTATGTGGAAATGAAGTCGTTATTTGTAGAGACCAGATTGTTTATCTTCTCTGGCATCGCGCCAACCACCAAGCCAATAGGATCGAGCATCCATCTGCTGGTACGGACAAGCGTCCATAGAACGGCCATTTAGGCCCGCTTTATAACCTTGAGATTGCGCTCTTTCCATGCGGTCACGCTTTTGTCTCTTCATAGTGTCGTCCTCATACAAAAAAGTGTTTCTAACGTACTACTATTAAACTAATGTGGAGCTTTTGTGACTCCACAATTAAGAATCGATCAAATTGCGTCCATTCTCAAGGTATAAAAAAAGCACAGATCCAAAAATGTGAACCTGTGCCCTAGTTTAAAATTTCACCTATTTTCTACGGAACCCAATGAAACCTAATAGTGTCAGAGCGATAATGCCAAAACCGGCACCATTTCGTTCAACTTTAGATGTTTCTTGAGGTCGAGCGGAAATGTTCGACTCATCTGTACCATTAATTGGTACCAACTTCACTGCAACTAATTTAGCCCCTGCAGAACAGCTTGCATCAATTGCAGCACTGTCAAAACCACCAGCACAATAATAAGCCGTACCTGAGATCACACTTGCATCGTTGATGTCTGTTGCATCGATAACACGGTAGTCATTGTTGCTTGCTAAGCCGTTAGACCCGTAGGTGAGATCATCTAAATAGCGCGATGAGCCTCCTATTGGAGCCTTTGAGCTTCCAAATAGTGACGCAATAAACGCCGCTTTCGCTCGAGGTTTACCGCTGTTTGTTTCCTGATGCTTCTCACGATCGACTTGGCCAACGACTTCATCGTGGTTGTTGATTGCGCCCGCTTTCGCATTCGCACTGGTAAAGAACACCCCACCGCTTACCCAAGATGCGCTAGGATTATTGGTCACATCTCTAACGTAGAACAATCTGTCGTTGATCGAGCCATCATTACCCGTTCGATACTTGGCAGTACCAATCGCAACACCTTGATCGTTAACAGAAGTCAAAAGCGAGTTTAGAAAGTTGTCTTCATAGTCTGATTTGCCGCCAGGGTATACGAGCGTGGGGGTAATATCACTCAAATCTGATAAATTAAATACGGCAGCAACTGGCAGCTCATCACTGTCAGAGTTGTAACCTACCGCATAATCCGTTCCGTTAATGTTGGCAAGATCGCGCGCGCTACCTTGAGGCATGCTGCGGCCAGTTTCACTAGCGCCAGACCAGCCGATGGTATGTTGTGTATTGCCATCCCACACGGTCGCTTTGGAGGTATAGTCGGTACCGTATCGAGTAGATTTAGTCGAGACAGAACCAACCGTTAAATTACCCAGTTGAGCAAAGGCTTGGCTACGATCGCCTCCGGCAAACGCGTTGTCCGTGCTGCTTTCAAAACCACGAGTACGCTCACTTAAGCTCTCTTGGTAACTACCGACAACCTCACCACTATCGTTAAAGTTATTTATAACGACATTGTTAGTCGAACTACCTACTTTGTTCGTTTCAACGTAGGCGCTTGAGTTTTCAATATCACCGCCTTCTTCACGCGCATATCCTTGACTATATTGGCGACTTGCCCAAGTGTCACAAAGGCTATCAGCGTAATCAAGGTAACGTCTACAGTAACTATCAAAACCATCTCGGTCGTCTTCGAGGTACTCGAAACCATTCTCAATTAAAAATGGCGCTTCAAGGCGGTATTCAAAGCCTTGCTGGAAACGCTGCTCTTCAAAAGCGATCTTATGATCAGCGTCGTGAGTGACCGCACAATCATCCGTTCCCCAGCAATCAACATTTGACTGTTGAATCGCCGAGCCCCAAGTTTCACTGTTTGAGTCAACAGGATCATAGGCGTAAACGTTGTAAATCGCCGCGCCTGCGTTAAAAGATGCAGCAACAGTGGCTGCAATCATCGAAATCTTTAAAATCTTACTACTCATTGGGGGTTAACTTTCCTGTTGCATTGCTTCAAGCTCTTCCCAGCGTTCAAAAGCAATTTCTAGTTCCTGCTCAGTGGCAGTCAGCTTATCTAAAATCGGTTGAGTTTGCTCTACTGGCTTAGAGAAAAATTCCGGATTGTTAACTTGCATCTGCAAATCTTCAATCTCGGCTTCTAGCTGCTCTAGTTTGGCCGGTAGACCTTCTAATTCTCTCTGCAGTTTATAAGATAATTTCTTTGGCTTATTCTTAGCAGGAGCCGTTTTGGGAGTTTCCTCAACCTGTTTGTCTTTTTTCGCTGGTTTTTCCATCGCACGAGAGCCATGAGCCTGAGCTCTTTGCTGCTGTGCATCATGATAACCACCAACGAATTCCTCTATCAAACCATTACCTTCAAAAATCCAGCTTGATGTCACCGTATTGTCTACAAACTGACGATCATGGCTTACAAGAAGTAATGTACCCTGATAGTTGGCAAGCAAATCTTCTAAAAGTTCCAACGTTTCGATATCTAAATCGTTAGTTGGTTCATCAAGCACCAATAAATTATTTGGTCGTAAGAAAATACGTGCAAGCAATAAACGGTTCTTTTCACCACCAGAAAGCGCTTTAACCGGGGTACGGGCACGCTTTGGCGCAAAGAGGAAATCCTGCAAATAGCTCAAAGCATGGCGCTGGCGACCACCTACCATCACCTCTTGTTTCCCATCCGCTAAGTTGTCGATTACCGACTTTTCAGGATCGAGCACTTCACGGTACTGGTCAAAATAAGCAACCTCTAACTTAGTACCGCAATGAAGGCGACCGCTTTGCGGTTTAAGATCTTCGAGCAGCAACTTAAGCAGCGTACTTTTTCCGCACCCGTTCGGTCCGATCAGTGCGATGCGATCGCCGCGCATAATATTAAACGAGAAATCTTTGACGATTGTTTTGCCTTCAATATCGTAGTTAATATTCTCAGCTTCAAATACGATTTTACCGGAGCGTGACGCATCGTCGATCTGAATATTGGCTTTGCCTTGAACCTCTCGACGATCTGACCGTTCTTCACGTAGCTTTTTCAGCGCGCGCACACGCCCTTCATTACGCGTTCGGCGTGCTTTAATACCCTGACGAATCCATACTTCTTCTTGAGCAAGCTTCTTGTCAAACTCAGCGTTCTGCATCTCTTCAACACGTAGCATCTCTTCTTTTTCGACCAAGTAATTGTCATAGTTACCAGGGAAAGAAGCGAGCTTACCTCGATCAAGATCAACAATACGCGTTGCCATCGATTTAATGAACGCTCGGTCGTGAGAAATGAAAATGATCGAACCACGGAAGTCTTTAAGGAAGGTTTCCAGCCACTCAATCGTCGTGACATCGAGGTGGTTGGTCGGTTCATCAAGTAGAAGTACATCTGGGTCGCATACCAGTGCTCTAGCAAGTGCCGCTTTTCGCTGCCAACCACCGGATAAGTCGGTCAACTTTGTATGACCATCGAGTTTTAGCGCGGTTAGAACGTTTTTTATACGGTCTTCGAAACGCCATGCGCCTGAGTGTTCTAGTTGTTCTTGAATACGTGCTAATTTATTGATGTTCTGCTCTGATGGATCTGTCGCGATGAGATCGAGCTGATCTTGATAGATCTTAAGCTGGTCACCAACCTCAGCCAAACCACCAGCCACATAATCAAGCACCGTACCCTCTTGATTTCGCGGTGGGTCTTGCTCGAGGCGGGACACGACAACATCTTGAGTCACAGTCAACTTGCCATCATCTAATAGCACATCACCCGCTAACACCTTCATCAGCGTCGACTTGCCCGCACCATTTCGGCCAACTAAACAGACCCGTTCGTTTTCCTGTAATGCGAAATCCGCATGATCCAATAAAGGGTGATCACCGTAAGCCAGCAATCCATTATTTATGGTGAGTAATGCCATTATCTTCTAACCAATTGTATAGTTCTTGTAAATCGAAGGGCCAATTCAGCTCTTTTCCATTATTATTAAGCACAGGTATGGTGACGCCGTAACGAGAAAACAGCTCGTCATCAAAAGCAATATCTATGATGTCTACTTGATTGGCTACCCCAGCCTGCTGGCATAGCTCATAAGCCATCTCACATAGATGGCACCCTTCTGTACTGTATAGCGTTATCACGGCTCAGCTTAGTCCTTGTGAGTCACAATCCAACAGTTATGGATGTGTTTGTTACGTGAAAAATCAAGCGGTAACGTCTGTGTAGAGATATTTTTTGCTACAAGCCCTAGTGACGCTAATGCATCAAGATCCATTTTGAAATGACGTTTATTGTTTGAGAACACGATTGTACCGCCTGCGCGTAACATACGTTTCAAATTGGTCATTAGCTGAATATGGTCTCGCTGTACGTCAAAAGACTGCTCCATACGCTTGGAGTTGGAGAATGTCGGTGGATCAATAAAAATCAGATCAAACTGAGCCGTCGACGACTCTAGCCATTGAAGGCAATCTGCATGTTCATAACGATGCTGTCGGCCCACCTGACCATTGAGTTGCATGTTCTCTTTCGCCCACTCTAAGTAGGTTTTGGACATATCTACCGTCGTCGTGGATTTGGCACCACCACACGCGGCGTGAACCGTAGCTGACCCCGTGTAGGCAAACAGATTTAAGAAATCTTTGCCTTGAGCCATTTCACCTAATTTACGTCGCGTGATCTTGTGGTCTAAGAACAAACCAGTGTCTAGGTAGTCATGTAAGTTCACGATCAACTTAACGCCGTACTCGTTAACGTGCATGGTGTCAGACTCTTGAGACAGCTTCTGATACTGCGAACTGCCTTTCTGCTTTTGGCGAACCTTGAGGACCACTTTGTTGGCATCTGTCCCAGTAACTTGTATCGCTGCTCTGATGATATCAGTTAAACGACGCTTAGCTTTCTCTTCCGGGATGTTCTTAGGCGCAGCGTATTCTTGTATTACGAGGTGATCGAGATAAACATCAATCGCGACATTGTATTCAGGAAGGTCAGCATCATAGATGCGGTAGCAATCTAGCTGCTCTTTACGCGCCCACTTTCCAATCTTGCCGATATTCTTTTTCAGACGGTTAGAGAAATCAGGAGCAATGACCGAACTAGTGACGTTGTCACCTTGGGCGTCGGCGCTTCTCTCAGAAATAGAATAGTTTTTTTGGTGACACGGTAACGCGCCATTATTCAATTTAAACTGTTTGTCTGCGCGCATACGTAGACAGCTTAGTAACTCATCAGAACTAGAGAAAATAGACGCTTGGCTGCCACCAAACTCTGCTTTTAACTGAGCACCGAAGGCCGTATATAAGGCAATTAAACCTGGATGCGTCCCCAATCGCTCACCGTAAGGCGGGTTAGAAACAATCACGCCTTTTTCAAACCCTTCTGGACGCGTAATTTTGGCAGCGTCGCCTTCATTAAACTCAATCAGTGATTCGACACCTGCTCGGCGCGCATTGTCACGTGCAGTTTTCAGCACTCGGGCGTCGTTATCGAAGCCATAAAACTTAGCGTCAACTTTCTTGACACCACGTCGAGCCTGAACGGATGCCTCAGATTTAATCTCTGCCCACAACTCTGAATCAAAGTCTTCTAACGCCTCAAAGCCCCACTTTGGTCGGTTAACGCCTGGTGCCATGTTGGCCGCCATCATTGCAGCTTCAATCAGAAGCGTGCCAGAGCCGCACATAGGGTCTAGCATTGACTTAGACTCATCCCAACCGCTTCGAGTAATAATGGCCGCCGCGAGTGTTTCACGTAACGGTGCTCTACCGGACTCTGGGCGATAGCCGCGCTGGTGCAGGCCACCACCGACCATATCAATACCTAATAACGCTTTGTCTTTATGGAGACGAACGTGGATACGAAGATCTGCACGATCTTTACTGATCGATGGGCGTGGGAGGTTTTTCTTCTCGTAACAATCCACTACGGCATCTTTTACCTTCATCGCACCATATTGGCTATTACGAATTTCGCGGTTTGTGCCATTAAAGTCGACAACAAACTTCTTCGAACTATGGAAGTGATTGACCCAGTTAACTGAAGACGTCGCTAAGTAGAGATCCATGTCATCATTACATGTGAACTCTGATAATACGCGAACAAAGCGTGAAGCGAGTCGGCTCCACAAACAACAGCGATAAATTTGCTCGTTTGAAGCCTTAAAACGCACGCCAGCCTGAACTGGTTTCGCGTCTGAAATTCCAAGCTTTGTTAATTCTTCAACTAACAGGTTCTCCATACCATTAGAAGTAACCGCAAGATATTGATGCATAGTGAACTTTTTATTCTTTAGAAAATGACCCCTCATTATACCTGACACTCCACCAATTTTCTTAGTCCAAATGAAAATCAAAGTATGGTTCAAACACTGTATGGCTACTTCTTGCACAATTTTTCATTTTGTTACTGAGTTTCAAGCTCGCATGTCGAAACCAATTCTTTAGTCGAATTTATTGCCACAAAGCAGAAGTGAATACTTATTTACATTCATTTTGGTCTATACCAGCAACGCAAATATGCGTAATTTAGTTACAGGATTGGGTGAAATGGGGAATTTAATGGGGTTTAATTCCTCTCAGATGGGAATAACGGGAAAAACAAAATGAAAATTTTTGTGTGGAAACTGAACAGTTCTCACAGATGAAACATTAGAAAAGCGATAAATGTGGGCAGGTAATGTGCGAATTTCAGGCAAAAAAAATCGGCCTTACGACCGATGGGAAATTAAAAAGGAACGAAAATTAGCCAACCAAAGCAATCGGTTGAACTTGGAACTGGTGGTTACAAGGCTGCATTCTGTCGTGCATGACCTTGATTGCTTGGCCAAAAGCGAGAGATTTAGCCGAATTGAGTTGGAACTCTTCTAGCGAGACAGAGGCACACAAGCTCGCGCACTCCCCGACTTCAAGTACGATAAACGTTCCTGAAGTGCCAGAGGCGTCTAACTGCACAAAATCACCCTCTTCAACGGTGAAATTGCCATCAGATAGCGAGTCAAAGAACCAACTTTTTGGTTGTACAGGTTTATGGAATCGCTTGGCGGCAACACAATACAATGCCAGCTCAGCCTGTCTGGCTTCTACCAAACCTAAGTGAGCAATCTGCTCTTTGTATGTTTGGTAAGCAGACGCATCATCAACGGAAAATTCATTGATACCTATTGCACAATCAACAATCAATTTGCGAGGAAGATTGGTCTTAAATAGCATACCATCACCCAGATCGAGCATTAGGTGCCCTTCTGAGTCATCGTAAAACCAAGTCCACTTGTCACTGGGTTTAAGCATCATTCCAATCTCTTAATGTTGTGAATTTAGGTAAAACGCTTAATTACCTTTCCTAGCAATATTTCGAATTCTATAAGCAGATAAAATAAAAAAAAGAGGAAATGATTTCTCATTTCCTCTCGATATAGCGACAAATTTTGAGTGACTTATTAATGTGACATTGTCACTCTAAGCGATACCTAAGCTCATGTGCTCTATAGGTTTTTAACGATGTCTTTGACGAGACCAGGCCCGTGATAGATGAATCCTGAGTAAACTTGGACCAGTTTAGCCCCGGCCATCATTTTCTCTTTTGCAGCAACGTAAGAGTCTACACCACCAACACCAATCACTGGGATCTGGTCGTTGAGTTCTTCATGAAGTCTGCGAACAACTTCTGTACTGCGAGACTGTACAGGGCGACCACTTAAGCCCCCTGCTTCATTTGCGTGTTTCATCCCTTCAACGATAGAGCGATCCAAGGTTGTGTTGGTTGCAATCACGGCATCGATGTTATTCTTTAGCAACGATTCGCAGATCTGTTTGATCTCATCGTCACTAAGATCCGGAGCGATCTTTAATGCAAGCGGTACATATTTATCGTGCTTTTCAGCCAATTCCGCTTGCTTTTCTTTAAGCTCAGACAGCAGATCATCAAGTGCTTCACCGTATTGAAGCGAACGTAATCCTGGCGTATTCGGGGACGAGATATTCACCGCAATGTATCCGGCGTACTCATATACCTTTTCCATACAGATCAGATAGTCTTCTGCCCCATTTTCGATTGGCGTATCTTTGTTTTTACCAATGTTGATACCAAGAACACAATCGTATTTCGCTTTCTTAACGTTTTCGACTAGGTTATCTACACCCAGGTTATTGAATCCCATCCGATTGATGATCCCTTCGGCTTCGACTAGACGGAACAGCCTTGGCTTATCATTGCCCGCCTGAGGACGAGGCGTCACTGTTCCAACCTCAACAAACCCAAAACCCATGGCATCGAATGCTTCAATGCACTCACCATTTTTGTCTAAGCCTGCTGCCAACCCTACTGGGTTACGGAATGTTAAACCCATACATTCTACAGGACGGTGTGGTAGTTGCTGGCGGTATAGAAGATCGACTGGAGTGCCGGTGAAACGTTTGAAGTTCTGAATTGCTAAATCATGTGCCTTTTCGGCATCAAGTTGGAAAAAGCCAGATCTGGCTAGACGGTAAAGCATTGTGCCTCCGAAAGAAAAAAGCCCCGTGTAAACGGGGCTGTATTATTAAGGGTTTTACCGAATAATTCAATCAATTATCGCAAACGTTTACTCGTTTGCCGAACAATTCAGGTTCAACAGCATTAACTCTCGAAGTGCGACAGAGAATTTCGCGAATTCGTGAACCGAACCAACTTTAAACTCGTTGAGGATGTTTTCCCAACGGTGTAAGGACGTTTCGTTGTTCGCGATCCAATCTTCTAGCGCTTTCATCACGTCGAGATCTTCAGGAGCACAACTGCAACTCAGAACTTGGCTGGTTAATTGGCGTTGTTGCCAATCTAGATCTTCACGGAACGCCGCTCTAGCGAGTGCTTGCCAATGGTTGTCGACAGCTTGAGTATTGATCTGTTTTAAGAACCAATGTAGCGACAAACGATCGCCTAGGTTGTAGTACAGCTTCGCACTTTGCTCGACTGACTTACCTTTTTCTCGAGCAACTGTGGATATATCCAGTACTGAGTATAGGCTCGACAGACGAGATACATAACTCGCTAATTCAGCACTGATACCCTGCTCAATCCAAGCTTTAGCCATCTCATTGTGCTCTTCCACTTCTGAAGGAACCAGCATTTCATCTAGGTTCGCTTTGATCGTTTCCACGTCAGCTTGGTACAAGTCGATCAAGTTGTTCACACATTGACGGCCATTGCGATTACGCAACAACCAACGAGAGAGTCGACGCAACGTTCGGCGAACGTAGAACATCATGTCATATTGGGCTTGAGTCGTCGCATCATTATCAAGAGAACGCAGCTCTTCAAACACTTTGCCCAGACCAAAAATCTCACGCGATGCAACGTAAGCATTGGCGATATCAACAACATGAGCCCCCGTTTCCTCTTGAAGGCGAGTAACGAAGTTACAGCCCATCTCATTCACCATTTGATTGGCAAGTGCTGTGGCGATGATTTCAGCTCTTAGCGGATGACTATCCATTTGTGCTGAGTAGTTACGGCGTAACTCAGTTGGGAAGTACTGTACTAACTGCTGAGCATGGAATGAGTCGTTAGCAATATCATCATGGACTAACTCTTCTTTCAGCACCATTTTGCCATAAGCGACAAGCACAGAAAGCTCTGGTCGCGTTAACGCCATGCCCTGCTTTTCACGCTCTAACAAGGTTTCATCATCAGGAATGTATTCGAGTGCTCGGTCCAAATGACCCGCTTTCTCCATGGTATGAATAAAACGGATCTGCTCTTTGACTAAAGATGTGCCCTGTTGTTCAGTAACAGAAATCGACTCTGATTGACAGTACGCGTCATCGAGAACAATCTCGCCGACCTCATCTTCCATCGATTCAAGGATCTGGTTACGTTGCTTGACGGTAAGGTCACCGTTAGCCACTAGTCCATTCAAAAAGATCTTGATGTTAACTTCATTATCTGAACAATCTACACCACCAACGTTATCAACAAAGTCGGTATTTACGCGGCCCCCAGTCAATGCGTATTCAATACGCCCTAACTGCGTCATGCCGAGGTTACCACCTTCGCCGACCACTTTCGCACGTAGTTCGCCACCATCGATACGTAACACATCATTCGCTCGATCACCTACATCTGTATGGGTCTCACTGGACGCTTTAACGTAAGTACCGATACCACCATTCCATAGAAGATCAACTTCCATTTTTAGGATCAGTTTAATCAGATCATTAGGTGCTGCTGTGGCCTTTTTAGTACCAAGCATCTTTTGAATTTCAGGCGTTAACGTGATTGATTTTGCGCGTCTTGAGAAGATGCCACCACCTTTCGAAATCAGCTCGGCATTGTAATCTTCCCAGCTTGAACGAGGTAGATTGAACAAACGGTTACGCTCTTCCCAACCTGAAGCGGAATCAGGGTTTGGATCGATGAAGATATGCATGTGGTTAAAGGCAGCTTGTAAACGAATGTGCTTAGACAGCAGCATACCGTTACCAAAAACGTCACCAGCCATGTCACCCACACCAATCGCGGTAAAATCGGTTGTTTGACAGTTGATACCCATTTCACGGAAGTGACGTTTAACCGACTCCCAGCCACCTTTCGCCGTAATCCCCATGGCTTTATGGTCGTAGCCGTTAGAACCACCGGATGCAAAGGCATCCCCAAGCCAGAAGTTGTATTCATCAGAGACTGAGTTGGCTAAATCTGAGAAAGTAGCGGTTCCTTTATCCGCCGCGACAACCAAATATGGGTCATCTTCATCATGACGAACAACACTCTTCGGAGGGATTACTTCTCCTTCAATGATGTTGTCTGAAACATCTAATAGCGCACGGATGAATCGTTTGTAGCAACGTTGGCCTTCAGCAAAAATTTCGTCACGGCCACTGAACTGGTGTTGACGCTTACAAACAAAACCACCTTTTGCGCCCACAGGGACGATAACGGTGTTCTTCACTTGTTGCGCTTTAACCAAGCCCAAGATCTCGGTACGGAAATCTTCTTGACGATCCGACCAGCGTAAACCACCACGAGCTACTTTACCGCCACGCAAGTGGACACCTTCGATATCTGGTGCATAAACAAAGATTTCAAACGCAGGAACCGGCTGCGGAATCTCAGGGATTTCGCTTGGTTTCATTTTCAGCGATAACCAAGGTTTAGGCTGTTTGTCTTCGTCTAACTGATAGAAGTTAGTGCGAAGCGTTGCCGTGATCATTTCAACATAGCGACGAATGATACGATCGTCATCTAAGCTCTCAACATGATCGAGTTGTTCGGTAATTTTCTTCGTAAGATCAGCTTGGCCTTTTTGACTGCCTTTGAATTTTGGATCAAAACGCTTGGTGAACAAGCCAACCAAGTCTTTCGCTAGATCTGGATAGTGACTTAGTGTTTCTTCGATGTACTGTTGACTGAATGGGAAGCCAACCTGACGCATATAGCGAGCATAGGCGCGAAGAATAGAAATCTCACGACCCGATAACGATGCACCTAGAACTAAACGGTTGAATCCATCACTTTCTAAATCGCCTGCCCAAATTGCGGCAAATGCTTGCTGGAATCGATCACGAGCTTCACGAAGATCAACGGTTTTGTCACTCTTATGAAGCATTGAGAAATCAAGGATCCAGTAGACTTGACCATTGGCTTTACGAACTTCATATGGTGACTCACCGATCACGCGCAAACCTAGGTTTTCCAACATCGGCATTACGTCAGAGAGGTGAATAGGTTCATCGCGATGGTAAAGCTTCAAACGAACCGCTTTTGAGTCTGAGCCAAGCTCTTGAGGACGATAGAACAACATGCCAAGCTTGTTGTCATCACTCAGTGCTTCAAGCCTTTCGATATCGGCAACTGCCGAGCCTGGCATTACATCTTCTTTGTATGAACGAGGGAAAGCGCGATTGTATTCTTTTGATAGCGGTAAACCTTTGCTTTCACCGAAGTTCGCCACGATCGCATCGGATAGTCGATCGTCCCAAGTTGAAGATGCTTCCATTAAGTTCTGCTCGATCGTTTTGACATTGATATCTGAGTTGTTGTTGTCGACACGCACTATATAGTGGGTTCTTGCCAACGGACTTTCCGAGAAATAAGTCGTAAACTCAACTTCTTCATCACAGCCGAAATACTGCTTTAGAATACGCTGTGTTTGACGACGAAGTTCGGTGTTGTAGCGGTCTTTAGTAACATAAACCATACAGCTAAAGAATCGGCCAAACGGGTCTTTACGCACAAACAAACGAAGCAGATCACGGTCTTGCATCTGAACGACGCCCATACCCACTTCAAGCAACTCTTCTTCTTTTGCTTGAAGAAGTTCATCGCGAGGATAATTTTCTAAAATGTTATGCAGAGCTTTAAACGAGTAAGAACCTTCTCGATAACCACTGGCATCAAGAATTCGTTCTACTTTTTCTCGAATTAGGGGGATGCTTTCTACGCTTTGGTTGTACACTGCTGACGTGTATAAGCCTGTGAAACGGTGCTCACCGATTACCTTGCCATTTTCATCAAACTTTTTAATGCCGATGTAATCGGTATATGCAGGCCGGTGAATTCGAGACGGCGTATTGCCTTTGGTCATGATAAGTAAGAACGGCTTTTTCGCTTCTAGTCGTGCGGAGTCTGGGAAATCAGACAATTTAACACTGCGCACTCGATCGCGATTGGCAAACAAGCCTAAACCTTTATCTGGTGTTGGGCGCAACTCAGTATCGCCATCTACCGACACTAAGTCATATTCTTTGTAGCCCATGAAGGTAAAGTTATGTTTACCCAGCCAGCGCAAGAAATTAATGGTCTCATCATAGCGGTCGCGCTCAACTTCCACCTGACCTTGTTGAGCTTCTACTTGATTGGTTACTTCTTCCAGTTTCTCAACCATTAGTAACCAATCTTGAACCACTAAGCTAGTATCTTTGAGAATGCTTAGAAGCTCTTCTTTTAAGGACGTCATCGCTTCTTTAGCACTTAAACGGTCAACCTCGATATGGAAAAGGGATTGCAATGCCCCTTCGCCTTGGTTGATAGCCGTAATTTCACCTTGCGCATTTCTCTCCACTTGAGTCGGGCCATGTAACATCAAATGAGAGGCTAAATCCAAACGACTGAGTGCCATCTTAATCGAGTCAACCAAGAACGGGCTGTCTTGGACTACGATTTCAACAATAGTGTGTGTGGATTGCCAACCTTGACGGCTGACCGTTGGGTTGAAGACTCTAACCGAGACGTCATCTGCTTTCTTTTCGCTAATGTGGTGCCATAAGCTAACCACTGCGCCATAGAGATCAGATTCGTTTCGTTCGACTAAGTCGTCTTGAGAAATATTGCTAAATAAATGTTGAGCAAGTTGAGTGACTAAAGGTTGATGAGCAAGCTCGAGTTTGTCTTGAATCAGTTGATACACTTTTTCAAGCAGAACCGGCATCAGTGTTTCACGCGCGGTCATAATCACACTCCACTATTATAGAATTGTTTGTTTTTGTAGGGATGTTGTAAGCATAGTGCTTAACACGGGTAATGCCGCTTTATTGTAAAAGCTTTATTGATAAATAGTTAATTCTTTTAGGAGTGGTAGGAGGTGAAATGTTTGAGAATGTGATTAAGGTTCTATTTAAACTTCTAAGAAATCAGCCGCTCACAGAACTTCTAACTTAAGAAACTTATTATTTTGGTCAGTTGTTAAACGAAAACGCCCTTTAACCCCAATTTGACTAAGAAATGGCCTGAATCGAGTTGCAGGCAATTGTAAGCGTAGGCCATTGTCTGTAATGACTAAAATGTTGCTCGCAGCGCCATTGTAATGTGACAAGAATGTCTGATACGAAATGTTGAGAGTAAAGTAGTAGTAGTTCATGATTAAAAAAGTAGCGATTTTACTGCCAAACAAAAACAACTGTATAAATAAACAGTAGCACACTAAGTGCTACTGTTTTGGTCATATTGGCTTAAGCTTCTAACGCTTTAGTCACCTTTTCAAATAGGTCTTTCGCCAAGTTGTCCATTGACTTCAAAGCTTCAAGTTCTGCTTTAATCAGCGCTTGGCGCTGCTCATCATATTTGCGGAACTTCAATAGCGGGTCAATCAATCTTGATGCAACTTGTGGATTGCTGCTGTTAAGCTCTTGAAGGATTTCACCGGCAAACTGATACCCTTCACCAGTTTTAGCATGGAAGCGAACCGGGTTCATGTTAAGGAAAGCCCCGATCAAGCTACGCGTTCGGTTCGGGTTTTTAAGACTGAAAGCTTCATGACTCATCGTTTCTTTGATCACATCCAGCACATCTTCAGCAGGATTGGTCCCTTGCAAAGCAAACCATTTATCCATCACTAGACCGTCATGCTTCCACTTATTACTGTAGTCAGCCATCAACGCTTCGCGACACTCTAGTTGAGCACTGTTCGCGGCGGCCATCGCTGCGACGGTGTCGGTCATATTGTTAGCGTCATTGTACTGCTTTTCTACTAACTGGTTACCTTGCTCAGTGTAAGCTAAGAAAGCCAGTGCCGTATTACGCAAAGAACGCTTGCCAATCGCTGGATGATCGACTGAGTAATCCGCTTGTTTTAAGCTGTGATACAACGCAGCAAACTCGTCTTCCAATTCACTTGCTAGCTTAACTTTGATTGCTTTCAATACCGTTGCGATCGCATCAACATCAACCTGCTTGTACCAGCCTGAAACTTCGTTATGGCTTGGTAGAGACATCATCTCAGCGATGAACGCAGGCTCTAGTTTGTCCGACAACAGAACGCCACGGAAAGCATCGACCAACGAGCTAGGAAGCTCGACTTCGCGACCTTGTTGAACGCCAGCAACATTGCTACGAATGTACTTCGCTAGCAACATTTGACCCGCATCCCAACGAGCAAACTCATTGCGAGCGTGTACCATTAAGAAAATCAGCTCTTCGTCGCTGTAATCGTATTCAAGTTTAACAGGCGCAGAGAACTCTCGAAGTAGTGATGGCACTGGCTTTTCCGACACATTATCAAAAACAAATGTTTGTTCAGCTTCAGTAACATCAAGTACATTATGCACCCTCTCATCGTTACGGCGTAACTCAATAACATCGCCAGCTTGTGTGTACAACTCCACGTCAAACGGGATATGCAGAGCCTGCTTCTCTTGTTGCTCATGAGTCGGCTCTGTTGATTGAGACACAGTAAGCGAGTAAGTTTTGGCTTCTGCATCATACTGGCTCTGAACAGAAAGCGTCGGTGTACCAGATTGGCTGTACCACAGACGGAACTGCTTCAAGTCCACACCTGAAGCGTCTTCCATAGCAGACACAAAGTCTTCACACGTTGCCGCGGTACCGTCGTGACGCTCAAAGTACAACTTCATACCCGCTTGGAAGCCTTCTTCTCCCAGCAATGTGTGCATCATTCGAATAACTTCACTGCCTTTTTCATAGACAGTCAGCGTATAGAAGTTATTCATCTCAATCACTTTTTCCGGACGAATCGGATGTGACATTGGGCTCGCATCTTCGGCAAACTGAGGACCACGAATAATACGTACGTTATTGATTCGATTAACAGCTCGAGAGCCAAGATCCGACGAAAATTCTTGGTCACGGAATACGGTCAAGCCCTCTTTCAAGCTCAACTGGAACCAATCTCGACATGTGACTCGGTTACCCGTCCAGTTATGGAAGTACTCATGACCGATCACTGCCTCAATGCCTAAGTAATCAGAATCAGTGGCCGTTTTCTCGTTAGCTAAAACATACTTGGAGTTGAAGATATTGAGGCCTTTGTTCTCCATTGCGCCCATGTTAAAGAAATCAACCGCAACAATCATGTAGATATCAAGGTCGTACTCAAGACCGAAGCGCTCTTCATCCCATTTCATGGAGTTGATCAAAGAAGTCATCGCGTGTGGTGCACGGTCGAGGTTGCCTTTATCAACAAAGATCTCCAACTCAACATTACGACCAGATTTAGTCACATAATTATCACGCAACACATCAAAGTCACCCGCGACTAAAGCAAAAAGATAAGCAGGTTTAGGGTGTGGATCTTGCCACTGGACCCAGTGACGACCGCCTTCGAGCTCACCTTCTGCTACGCGGTTACCATTGCTCAGTAGGAACGGATAAGTCGACTTATCTGCAATGACTTTAGTCGTGTATTTCGCCAATACATCTGGGCGGTCCAGGTAGTATGTAATTCGACGGAAACCTTCTGCTTCACACTGAGTACAGAAAGCGCCACCTGATTTATATAGACCTTCAAGAGCCGTATTCGCCTCTGGATCGATTTCAGTCACAATGACCAAGTCAAATGACTCAGGTAATTGGGACAGTTCAAGAGCACCTTCAAGCTCTTTGAAGTGTGACCAGGCTTCACCATTAACCGTTACGCTCACCAGTTTCAGACTTTCTCCGTCAAGCACAAGTGTGTTTTCTTCTCTTAATTGCTTAACTTTAGAAACGGCGGTAACAATGGTGGCATTGTCATGGAGGTCAAACGTCAAATCCAAATCTGTGATGGTGTGAGACGGTGATAAATAATCTTTACGATACTTGGCTTGTGGAGTCTGAGCCATGTCGAAATCCTTCTGACTAACTGTGATTAAAAGCACTCACATACTATGAGTGTAGGCGGACGGAAAAGAGTCTCATCCGCAAAGTGGCGATTAGCTTACCTCTCTACGTATAAAAAAACGAGGTATTATCACGAAATACCTCGTTTTTTGACTATTGTTGAAAGGCAAATCAAACTATCTGGCTAGAAATACGTCAACCGTCATACAATCTCACTAACGTAAAATTTTAACGCTAACGGATCCTGTTGAGGACAGCGTACATCCCACCTTCTTCACCCTCTAAAGTTAGGACATCACTATTAAGGGTATAACGCGTATCATGTTCACCGTCTTCGTATAGCAAGACCAACTGATCACCTTCGGTATAATACACCCCTTGATGAACGGCTTCTTGCCCTTCCTCATTAGCCACGCGGAATGTAAAGACAAAATCAGGTTGCAATACCAAATCCATTCTATGGACATCGCTCGCTAACAGATCATCACCGGCAAGGTGCGCGCTTGACCACATACCAGCTAAGGAATTGGATAACGCTTTCGTAAAAGTAACGCCATTAAGATTAAGCAGATTATGATTAGCAGCGTAGCTATAGACTTGTGGCTCAGAAGTATTAAGGCCCAAAATCAACGTATCGTCATTGGCATTATACAAGCCTTCCCAGTGATCAACTGAGTAGTCTTTCTTTTGTATATCGATAACAAAACTATAGTTTGAGTTTAGTGTAAGCTTTATCGCCAAGAAGTTTTCTTGAGACTCTTCAGGGTCAGGGTTAATTAAATACCAGTCACCTAGTAAAAATGGTTGGTCAAACTGGGTCAGATCTGCATTGTCTTTAGTAGCGCTAGCAGACACAGAGAAACTAAATAGTAGACAAAAAATTCCAATCCATTTCATAACGCACCCCTCACTCTTTTTCTTTAAGCTTAGGCATGCGAAAACTATTTAGCGAAAAAATTCGATCTAAATCACATTAATTATTGACATAAAAAAAGCGAGCCTAGGAGGCTCGCTTTTCTAACATATTGATTTTACGATTTAATCATGTCTACCATAATGGCTACGGACTCGTCTAAGTACGCATCTGGTGATTCGTAATCTTTAGGTACATCATCTAAAGACTTAAACTCTGACTCACCCTTTGCTTTTTGGCGTTGATTGATGCGTTCTAAACGCTCTACATCCGCCTGTTCACTCTCAGATTTACGAGTTTTTTCGTTCAGTGAAAGCATGTTATCGTCTTTTTCTGCCTTGTATTTTTCTATATCCTCGGCAATAAAACGAAACTCTAGATTCTTAGCAATTCGAACCTGGTGCTTAGCAGCTAGTTTTGCAATTAACGCTTCGTTACGCTGTAACACATCATATTTGGCTTTATCAATACTATCCCAAGGCAATGCATTGTCTTCTACACTCTCGCCCGTTTCACTCGGGTCGACCGCTGTCGGGAATGCAATGTCTGGTGCAACACCTTTATTCTGTGTACTACCACCGTCAATGCGGTAGAACTTCTGGATCGTGTACTGGACATATCCAAGCTCATTATCAAACAGATCATAAATATGATTTAAAGAGCGATGTTGCTGTACCGTACCTTTACCAAATGAGTTTTCACCCAAGATAACGGCGCGACCGTAGTCTTGCATTGCCGCAGCAAAAATCTCCGAAGCAGAGGCACTGTATCGGTTTACCAACACAGTGAGTGGGCCGTCGTAACTGATCTTGCCATCCGTATCGCTGTTTACATTCACGCGACCATAACTATCGCGAACCTGAACAACCGGGCCACTTGTAATAAACAAGCCCGACAGTGCTGTGGCTTCCGTTAACGCACCACCACCATTGTTACGTAGGTCGACAACAATGCCATCTACGCCCTTCTGTTTGAGCTCAGTGATCAGTTTATCGGTGTCTTTGGCTAAACCAACATAGAAGCTTGGCACTTCCAACACACCAATTTTCTTACCATCTTTTTCAAAGACTTCTGACTTAACCGCTCGGTCTTCGAGACGAATTTTATCTCGAACAATGGTGATCACTTCTGCCTTGCTGTCTTTCCCTTCAGGTAAGATTTGTAAGTTAACCTTAGTGCCCTTTGGCCCCTTAATTAACTGGACAACATCATCTAGGCGCCAACCAATAACATCAACAACATCTTCACCGTCTTGACCGACACCAATAATGCGGTCACCTTCAGCAAGCTGCTTGCTTTTTGAAGCCGGGCCACCAGCAACTAGAGAGCGAATAACGGTATAGTCATCCGTCATTTGCAACACAGCCCCGATCCCTTCTAGCGACAAATTCATTTCCGTTTGGAACTGGTCTGCGCTTCGAGGAGACAGATAGCTAGTATGCGGGTCAACTTCTCGCGCAAAGGCATTCATGTAAAGTTGGAATGCATCTTCGTTACGAGTTTGGCTTAGGCGCTTAAGTGCGTTGTTATAACGTTTACCTAATACTTCCTTGATTTCATCCCAGTCTTTTCCGGTAAGCTTGAGGTTCAATGCATCATATTTGACGCGCTTTCGCCACAATTCATCAAGTTCGGCTTTATCTTTTGGCCAAGCAGCTTCACTTCTGTCGAGTTCAATGCTCTCATCTACATCAAACTTCATCTCGGTATCAAGCAGCTTTAACGCGTGTTGAAAACGTTCATAGCGACGCTTCATAGACAAGTTATATGCATCGAATGCAATCTTGTTTTCCCCAGACTTTAGCTGATCATCGATACCCAACGCCGATTTTTCCAGCTCGTCGATGTCTGCTTGAGTAAAAATGTTGCGATTGTAGTCGAGCATACTGATGTACCGATCGAAGATCGCATCAGAAAACTGGTCATTTAGATTGAAGTGTTTGTAGTGGGAACGAGTAAAGCGAGATGTGACACGTTTGCTAGCTGTCTCATGCTGAGCTTCGGGTGCTAATTTAGGTAAGTCTTCTAGACCAAGTTTCGCTTCTAGAGCTTGGGCTGAAGACGCTGCTAGCCAGAGGCTAGCAGCAATCAGCGACAATTTTGAACGGCATTTCATGCGTAGGAGTATCTCCTTTATGCGCGTAGGTGCTCCGCTTTCACAACCATTTGTAGGCCGTTAGACAGTTGAACACGCACATCTTCCTTATTGATTTCTACGATAGTCGCAGCCATGTTTCCTTTGCCCATGTTCACATTTACTGAGTTGCCAACTGTAATTTCGTCAGCATTCAGAGCTCTTGTTTCCACTGGCTTAGTGGCTTTTTGCGCTTTATTCTGTTGTGGGCGACGACCTTGAGGTTTCTTCGCTGCAGGTTTTGCTTTCGCTTTACCTTCTTCACGTGCTTTTTGCGCTTGCTCTTTACGACGAGCTTGTACTTTCGCTTTGCTTTCCGCTAACGCTGTCTTCGCATGTTCTACGTGTTCTTCTTCTAGCTCACCTGCTGGATTGCCGTCTAAATCAACACGTACCGCACCTGGTTTCACACCGTGTAGGTAACGCCATGATGAAGTGTACTGTCTTAACGCTGCACGAAGTTGTGTTTTGCTTACTTTAGGATCGTCACTTAGACGCTCAGCAAGATCTTGAAAAATACCAATTTTAAGTGGCTTCGCTTCACCTTCTAAAGTAAAGCACTTAGGGAAACATTCAGCAATATAAGCGATAATTTCTTTGCTGTTTTTTAACTTTTCAGTGTTTTCCATGTGGGTTCCTGGTTATTGCGGTTCATCCGCGAGCATTAAGATAAATATTTCAGGTATTATAGTGACCTGCAAGGGAAAAACCACAGTGAAAAAGCAATTTATGCCTTGATAGCGTGTGAATTAAGCAGCTTTTCTACTTCTACCATCAAAAATGTTAAGCCTTGCTCATCAATCTCGCTAAATCGCCCCACTTCAGGACTGTCGATATCAAGGACACCCGCGATTCTTCCACCGATAGAAAATGGAATCACTATCTCTGAATTACTCGCTGCATCACATGCAATATGACCTTCAAACTCATGAACGTCGTATACTCTTTGTACAGTATTAGTCGCGACCGCAGTTCCACATACACCACGGCCAACTGGAATACGCACACATGCAGGTTTACCTTGGAAAGGACCTAATACCAGCTCGTCTCCTTGAGTTAGGTAAAAACCTACCCAGTTGAGGTTTTCCAGTTCCATGTTCAACAACGCGCTAAGGTTAGAAAGGTTGGCGATAAGATCAGGCTCGTCTTCTAGTAGAGCGATCGCTTGTTTTGTTAGGCGTTGATATTGTTCTAGTGTCATCGGTACTGCTGTTCCTTTTGAATATAGAGACTTCCACAATGAATTTACGTACAATCGTCGCAAACCATTAAAATAGTAAGCATTCTCATTATAATGAATCGTTGTAACAACACTATTAGCCGTTCTTGGTTGATAAAACAAGTAAAAATGCACAAGCCGAAGCTTGTGTTTGCCAATATCATTGCAATTGTCGCGACTCTAATCAGTGTCCCTATTCCACTTTTGATGCCGTTGATGGTCGATGAAGTCTTACTCGATCAACCCGCTTCTGGTGTCGCGGCGATGAATTCAATCTTGCCTGCCTCAATGCAAACCCCTACGGGCTACATATTTCTGACTCTAGTCCTTGTCATTATTATGCGTAGTGCAAGTCAGGCTCTGAATATTCTTCAGAGTCGTCAGTTTACTCTCGTATCTAAAACCATAACCTTCCAGATGCGCAGCAAAATGATCGATAAGCTTGGGCGCATTAGTATCAGGCAATATGAAACCAGAGGGAGTGGCGGGATTAATGCGCACCTGATCACTGACGTCGAAACCATTGACCAGTTTATTGGCTCTACTCTGAGCAAATTTCTTATTAGCCTCTTAACTGTTATAGGTACTGCAGCTGTATTGCTGTGGCTCGACTGGCGCCTAGGATTATTCATTTTACTTGTTAATCCTATTGTTATTTACTTCTCTCGTAAGCTTGGAAGCAAAGTTAAGCACCTAAAGAAACACGAAAACCAATCATTTGAGAGATTTCAAAACCGTCTCGTCGAAACCCTTGACGGGATTTACCAATTGCGCGCTGCAAATCGAGAAAAAGAGTTTCTTGACCAGTTAAAACAACAAGCGAATGACATTCGCGTTGATGCAGATAAGTACGCTTGGCAATCTGAAGCAGCGGGGCGTGTCTCTTTCTTACTCTTCTTACTTGGCTTCGAACTATTTCGTGCAGTCGCGATGCTGATGGTACTGTTCAGTGACTTAACCATTGGTCAGATATTTGCCGTCTTCGGCTATCTGTGGTTCATGCTTTCCCCAGTTCAAGAGCTACTGGGCATTCAGTTCGCTTGGTATAGCGCGAAAGCGGCACTTGGAAGGATTAATCAATTGCTCGACCTCGAAGAAGAGCATCGCCCTCAGAGTAAGGTGAATCCATTTAGCGACAACTCTGACGTCGACATAAAAATCGAAGATGTCAGTTTCTCCTATAACGAAGAGAACCAAGTACTTAATAACTTAAACTTACACATCCCTGCGGGAAAGAAAGTGGCGTTGGTTGGAGCAAGCGGCGGAGGTAAATCAACCCTCATCCAACTTCTGATAGGTGTATATCAAGCAAATAAAGGAAATATCCGTTTCAACGGCGAGACAACCGACGATATTAGTTTTGAGGTTATTAGAGATAAAATAGCCGTTGTTTTACAACAACCTGTACTATTCAATGATACTTTAAGGCATAATCTGACCCTTGGTGCGGAATATGATGATCTGAAACTTTGGCACGCTTTAGAAGTCGCACAGTTACAAGATGTGATCTCTCAGCTCAGTGATGGACTGGATACACAAATCGGTCGAAGTGGCATTCGCCTATCGGGCGGCCAGCGACAGCGCCTTGCCATTGCACGTATGATTCTGAGCGATCCAAAGTTCGTTATACTTGATGAAGCGACCTCTGCGCTAGATACAGCAACCGAGGCCGCACTGCATAAAGCGTTGACCGAGTTTTTAGATGGCCGCACAACTCTAATCGTTGCACATAGGCTTTCAGCGGTTAAACAAGCTGACTTAATTTATGTATTAGAAGATGGTCAGGTGACACAAGCGGGTACACATGGTGAGTTGGTTGAACAACAAGGCTTATATCAAACCTTATACGGCAGTGTGCAATCACACGCTTAACTCTCATCACACTCAAAATCATGGAGGGTACCAATGAGTCACCCTCCTTCAATTCAGCCGCACTCGCACAAAACTGAGCTGAGTTCAGTCCGTCTCTGCCAAGGGTGCGAGTTACCTGTCGACGTTCAACCGCTAGAAAAAGGCAAAAGCGCCTACTGTCCTCGTTGCGGCACTCAACTATACCGAGGTGGGACCCCCTCGCTTTCAGGTAACCTAGCAATTGCAGTAACTTGCTTGCTGCTGTTTATTCCTTCGCACTTTTTCGATTTCATTAGCATTCGCCTATTTGGCGTTATGATTCCAGCAACACTGCCTCATGGCGTATGGACGCTTTATCAAGAAGGATTCGCGTTACTCGCCCTGTTGATTTTTTTCTGCAGTTCAATCGCGCCACTCATTTTGTCCAGTGCGGTTGTAACGGCGCATATTGCCTTGAAAAATCGAGCGTTTCGTACTCTTAAGCTCTCACTTGCCCTCATTCAGCACTTAAAGGCGTGGGTTATGATCGATGTGTTTTTGATCAGCGTCGCGATATCGTGCTTTAAACTGCAAGACTATTCAGATATTTTCGTTGGCCCCGGCTTGTATGGCCTTTTGCTGTTACAAGTGGCCACTGTACTGCTGGTCACACGAGTCAGTGTCCGCCGCTATTGGGAAGAATACATTCCTGAACATACCTTAGCGACCGAGACCAAAACGCTACACTGTCACGATTGTCATCTATCTCAACCAGAAGGTAGTCACTGTCTGCGCTGCGAGAGCCCAATTCATCACAGAAAACCCAACTCAATACTGAAAACTTGGGCGTATCTCCTTGGGGCAACCATCGCTATTTTCCCGGCAAATTTAATCCCCATATCGATATTGTTAACTAATGGCCAAAGATTGGAAGACACGATCTTCTCAGGTGTCGCGGGGTTAGTAAGAAACGGTATGACAGGAATTGCTATCATTATTTTCGTCGCCAGTATCGTCGTACCAGTAGCAAAAATTCTCGGCCTTTCCTACATCTTGTTGGCAATTAAATTTAAACGCCGCATTTTTCACAAGCAACGTATGATTATCTTTTTCATTGTGAAATGGATTGGCCGCTGGTCAATGATGGATTTATTTGTTATTTCCATCATGATGACATTGGTCGATAGAGGCCAGATTCTTGATTTTACACCAGGCTATGGTGCAGTGGCGTTTGGTATGGTAGTCGTCCTTACAATGCTTGCAGCAGAAAGCTTAGATCCCCGCTTAATTTGGGATAATTACAAAAAACCATCGGACAGTAGAGAGTCGATTAATGAGTAACCCTTCCCCATCACAAAACTCGTACTCACCAGAAGTAAAGCGTAACCGAGGTATATCCCCACTCTGGTTGCTGCCTATCTTAACCGTAATTCTCGCCGGTTGGTTGGTATTCAAAGCGGTTCAAGATGCTGGCCAACGCGTTCAAATCTATTTCTCTGAAGCGTCAGGGTTAATTGCAGGCCGTACAACGATTCGTTATCAAGGTCTAGAAGTGGGCATGGTGCGTGACATCAACTTAGCGGAAGACTTGCAAAGTATCTACGTAGACGCCGACATTTACCCTGAAGCAGCAAAGTTACTCACAAAAAATACGCGCTTCTGGATGGTTAAACCAACAGCGAGTTTGTCTGGCATCTCCGGGCTAGATGCTCTCGTATCAGGGAATTACATTGCCATCGCACCCAGTGATGATGATGCAGAAGCCGAAACCGTGTTTAAAGCACTTGATCGAGCTCCTTCCGATCTACTTGCCGCTGAAGGCCTAACAATCACTCTTCGCTCTCGAGATTTGGGCGGTGTTTCTATAGGCTCACAAATTGTTTATCGCAAAATCCCAATTGGTGAAGTTTATAGTTATCAACTCGATGAAAAATCAGAGAACGTTTTAATCAAAGCGGTAATAAAAGAAGAGTATCGTCACATTATCACTGACGACAGTCGCTTTTGGAATGTCAGTGGTGTGGGTACAAAGATTGGCTTCGACGGCGTGGATGTGCGCCTGGAAAGCCTTAGTGCGTTGATTGGTGGCTCTATTGCGGTTGACTCACCAGACGGTGGCGAACCGATCGCAGACAACACCGAATTTAGACTTTACCCTGACTTAAAAACGGCGGGTCGCGGTATCGCTGTTAAGATCTTACTGCCTGACGACAACAACATTAGCTCTTCAGGTGCGCCTATTATCTATCGTGGCATCGAAATTGGCCAAATTACGAATTTGCAGCTGAACGAAGGCCGAAAGAACATTATCGCATCAGCTGCCATTCAGCCTGCTTTCAGCGACATGTTAACCTCCGGCTCACGATTCATCCTCGAAGAAGCCAAGGTTTCATTATCCGGAGTCAAAAACTTAGCGAACTTAGTAAAAGGCAACTTCCTCACTCTAGTACCCGGCGATGGCGATAAGTCTCGTCACTTTACCGCCATTAGACAAAACGACTTTGATCGCCAACAAGCGCGCTCAGTAGCCGTTCGTTTGGTTTCTGATAACTCATTTGGCCTCGATAAAGGGGCAAACATTCTTTATAAAGGCATCACCGTTGGCTCAATCGCGAACGTGAAACTGGTTGGGGAAAAAGTTCATATTGAGTCGTTGATCGACGCAGAGTATGCACACCTCATAAAAGCGAAGAACCGTTTCTTCGTGACTGGCAGTGCCAGCGCTGAGCTTACTGAATCTGGCCTTAATATAAACGTACCACCTGCTAAACAGCTTTTAACTGGCTCTATTAGCTTTGTCAGTGAAGGTGATAGCCAAGTAAAACCGCAGTACCGTTTGTATCAAAGTAAATCGTTGGCCGAACTCGCCAAGTACAACTTATCGGGCTCGACTAAGTTAACCTTGTTCGCCAATGAACTCCCGCCGATCAGTAAAGGGAGCCCTCTTCTCTATCGTAACCTTCAAGTTGGCTCTATTTCAGACTTCCATTTGGTTGACGGTGGCGTATTAATTACCGCGAGTATCGAGAACCAATACAAACACTTAGTTACCAATCAAACCGTTTTTTGGAATCGTTCAGGGGTTGAAGTCGATGCAGGCTTAGCAGGGATCACTGTGAAAGCGGCACCGATAAAAACGCTCGTCCAAGGTGGCATTGCATTTGACTCTCTACCTGGTGTAGACAACAAGCAAAATGACAAGTGGTTGCTGTATAAAGACTTTAAGACGGCACGCAAGTTTGGCCAAGTGATTACTTTAACTCTCGACGGAGAAAATACCTTAGCCAAAGGTACAGCCATTAAGTACAACGGCGTTAAAGTGGGTGAAGTGACCTTAGTTACCCCTAATTTCAAACGAAATAATGTTGAGATAAAAGCGCGTATCCTACCTGAATACGCTAGCAAGATTGCTACTCAAGGTACTTATTTTTGGTTGGCTAAAGCAGAAGTCAGTTTGAATGGGGTCAAAAATCTCGAGAACCTGCTCAGTCAATCGATCAGTGTCGCGCCAACCGATGGCCAACGCCAAACTCAATTTACATTGCATCAATCCTCGAAAGCTCAGTCTGGAGTTACGTTCACTTTACAAAGTGAATCTCGTGGTTCCGTGACAAAAGGGACACCAGTGCTTTATCGCGAGATGGAAGTCGGCCAAGTTACTGAAGTGAAACTTGGCGAGTTTGCCGATCGAGTCATTACTACCATCTCGATTAACTCTGACTACGCTTACCTCGTAAGGCGTAACAGTGTGTTCTGGAATACCTCAGGGCTAGATGTCTCTATCGGGATAAGCGGCGCAAATATCAAAGCAGGTACCGTTGATAGCTTGGTTCGCGGTGGTATTACTTTCTCAACACCGGAGAATAAGCAGCTAGAACCTATTGCGAAACGAGGTCAATCTTTCTACCTCTATCCGCAAGGGGAAGACTCCTGGAAAGAGTGGCGTACAGCGATTCCTAAACCACAATAATATCGACCATAAAACGCAGCCTAATCGCTGCGTTTTTTTATTGAATTCGTTATAATCCCTGCCCCGAAACATCTCTAGAGAAAAGACATTGCACGCTAACGTTTATCTACCTCAGGCCTTCTTAGACGAAATGGCAGCTATACTCCCAGACACTTTGAATATGGAAGACTTTATTGCCGCGTGCCAACGTCCACTGCGAAAAAGTATTAGGGTTAATACGCTCAAAATATCCATCGATGACTTCCTCTCCAGAGCGGCGGAGAAAAACTGGGTATTGAGCCCTGTACCATGGTGTCCTGAGGGTTTTTGGATAGAAGCCGATGAGAGTAGCGTTCCATTAGGCAATACTGCTGAGCATATGTCGGGCTTATTCTATATACAAGAAGCCAGCTCAATGATGCCCGTATCCGCTTTGTTCTTAAGCTCTGAAGACGAGTTTACCAGTGTTCTAGACATGGCTGCTGCTCCGGGCTCAAAGACGACTCAGATTGCAGCAAAAATGGGGAACGACGGTGTGCTGGTGGCGAATGAGTTCTCTTCGAGCCGCGTAAAAGTTCTCCATGCAAACATCGAAAGATGTGGCGTACGAAATACCGTACTGAGTAACTATGATGGTCGCGTGTTCGGAGGCTGGCTACCTGAGCAGTTTGAGGCAGTACTTATTGATGCTCCCTGCTCTGGCGAAGGTACCGTCCGTAAAGATGCCGATGCAATGAAGAACTGGACTAAGTCTTCCGTCATCGAAATATCTGAAACTCAGAAAGATCTTATCGAGAGCGCATTTCACGCATTAAAGGTCGGCGGTAGCATGGTTTACTCTACCTGTACTCTGAGCATCGAAGAAAATCAGCAAGTTTGCCATCATCTCAAACAAACATTCGGAGATGCCGTCGAGTTCCAATCATTAGCAGGCCTCTTCCCAGATGCAGAGAAATCGCTCACTCCGGAGGGCTTTTTGCACATATTCCCGCAAACTTATGACTGTGAGGGCTTTTTTGTTGCTCGAATCAAAAAGTGCGCAGCAGCAACTCCACCAAAAGTGAAAAAGCGCTTGGGTAAGTTTCCATTTGAGAAAGCGAACGCGAAAACCCAGCAAGACATAGCAAGTCACCTCCAGCAGAGCTTGAGTATCGAGCTTCCTGAAGACAGCACCATCTGGCTAAGAGACAACGACGTGTGGCTGTTCCCTAACGCACTTGAACCTATGTTGAGCGAGTTTAAGTTCTCCCGAATGGGAATTAAGATTGCCGAAGCACACAAAAAAGGATATCGATGGCAACATCAAGTCGCAACAGCACTGGCAACAGGCAATGAAGATTGCTGTGTCGAACTTTCGGTGGACGATGCGCGCGAATGGTATATGGGCCGAGATGTGCGACCAGCAAACATTTCAGGTAAAGGCGAAGTGATTGTAAAACATAACAATGATGTTATTGGTCTAGGAAAATGGGTAGGAAATAGAATTAAGAATGGCCTGCCTAGAGAGCTGGTAAGAGACAAAAACCTGTTTTAATGCCTAATCCTATAGTATGAAATTCTTTACTTGTCTGGCTAACTCACCACGATGCACTACACTTTAGATTAAGAATGATAATGCCTCTCATATAGTTAGCGCAGGCTCTGTAGGAGCCATTCCCCTAGGCCCAAAGCAGGATGAGCTTTGGGCCATTTTTTGACTAAAAGGGATTAACTCACGCTAATCGAATTCCATCCTTTTCAATCGTTATCTTACCTTGCTTGTACAAACCACCTATCGACTTTTTGAATGTGCCTTTACTGGTACGAAAAGCAGAAAAGATGGCTTCAGGTGACGACTTATCGTTAAGCGGCAAAAAGCCCCCTTTCTTCTCTAACAGTTCAATAATTTTTTCACTCAGGTCATCCATCTTAGCCACACCGACTTTTTGTAGCGACAGATCGATTTTGCCATCTTCACGAACTGATTTGATGTAGCCTTTCAATCGTTTACCGATAAACAGTTTACCAAATACGTCTGATTTGAAGATCATCCCCCAGTGCTGACCTTCAACAATCGCCTTGTAACCTAAATCACTGCGTTCAGCGATGATAAGGTCTACTTGCTGGTTACGTTGATAGGTAGCAGGTGTTTTATCTAGCAATTTATTGAACTTCGTTGTACCGACAATACGTCCAGAGGCTTTATCTGTATAGACGTACACCAAGACGTTTTGGCCTTCGCTAAAGCGTGCTCTTTGCTCGCTAAATGGAATGAGTAAATCTTTTTCTTTGATTCCCCAACTCGCAAATGCACCAGTGCTGTTTACGCCTTCAATTTTCATCAGGCCCCATTCACCCACTTGAGCAATCGGAGTTTCGGTTGTTGCGACGAGCTGATTGTCAGAGTCAAAGTATAAAAAAGCGTCGAGGAAATCCCCAACGTTAGCCCCTTCAGGTACATGACGATTTGGCAGTAAGGCCGTACCGTAATCTCCAGCATCCAGAAATAGGCCAAAATCGGCTTTTTTTACAACTTCTAAGTGGTTAATCTGACCAACTTTAATCATTTCAACTGTCTCTTGTTAAATTTGCGGTGATTATAGCGAATCTCTGTTATGCTTGCGCCAGTTATTCCAACTTTTTTAGGAGCTTTCCTTGATTACCGTTGATAAGCAGGACGGCATCACTTTAAAAGTCTCTCATGCAATGGCATCCACCAAGAAGTCAACTCTTGACCTCTACTTTTTCGTCCCGGGCGAACTGGGATTATCTTCAGATGTACTTAAAGAAAGCGAGTTTTATTACGAGTCACTGATTCAAAAACGCGCCTACTACAGTGATCAGACACTTTTACCCTTAGTGCATAGTCGTCTAGCCAAGCGAGGACGTTTATCCTCGACTCAATATCGCGTCAGCTTGAGCTTGTTCGCTTATCAATACGTTATCGCGTTGGACAAAGCCGTCAATCAACTCAACAAACACAATACCGAATCCGTGACGACTGATGAAGTGGATGACGTTATCGATCTGGCATTGGACATTCTCAAGAAGTTACGCCGAGGCGTGCCATATGAAGAGGGGTTGAAACGGTATTACGCGAACATTGATAACTACTTATCTTGGTACACCGGTCAAAGATTAATGTCTCTTGTTGCCCATATGCCTCGTGAAGGCGATTATAAAAGTGTCAAAGAAAGCTTGTTGGCAATCGTCGAAAAAGAAGCCGCACACCGAAAACTCAACAACTATAATTCGAAAAATGTACGTGACGATGTCACGCGGCTGAGTAACAAAATGCGACTGCTCAGGCGTCTCATCGAACATCCGGTCGTACTACAGGAAAAAACACAATCTCTTGGCAGTAATATGCAACGTGCAGTAAAAGGGGGAGCAACTGGCTTTGTTATGGTCTTTGTGACCATTGCTGCAATCTTAGCGCGAGATTACTGGGGAGAAATTACCGTTTCCTTCATTATTTTGATGTCGTTCGTCTACGCTTTGCGCGAGATCTTTAAAGATGATTTAAGAGATGTCTTGTGGCGTTGGTTACGTAAAGGTCGACCAAAATGGCGCAAGTTATATCTAGACCCAACGACTAAAAAAGCAGTGGGCCAAAAGCTCGAATGGCTCGATTACAAAGCGCTAGATAAACTTCCAGATCGCATTAAAAACATACGCAAAAAGCGTGTGGTTCAGCGTGAAGAAAGTGTTCTCCATTATCGCTCAGCAGTAGAGATGTCGACGTCCAAGTTTATGAGTGGTTATGAAGAAACAAGAGAGTCCCTCTTGATTAGCATGCGGCCATTAATGCGCTTGATGGACAAGGGTTCAAACAAGATTTACACCTTAAACAACAATCAAGTCAGTAAAGAGTCTGTTGAAAAGCGCCACTTGATTAACTTGATTGTGAAAGAGAACAACCATAACGCTGAACCTAACTATTACCGTTGGAAGATAGTGCTTAACCGCAGCAAAATTGTCGCACTCGAACAAATTGATGTAAAACCGGTTAGCCACCCTTTTTCTTCAGTGACAGAGTAAGGAAAAACTCCGCCATTGGTTCTTCACCATGAAGTGATGGACAAATGGCGGTTATTTTTACCGCTTTATTAACGCGCTCACCCGTCCTAAACGTTTCGTCGAGCATCTCATCAATGAGCTTTCCATCGGTACAAATAAAGTGCACATCTTCCTCTGGTCTTTTTAGAAACTGCCCTTCCACCGCTTTAAACGCTAAAGAGACTTGCTTACCTCTCTCTTGAGCTTTACTCATCGCCATGAAACCACCCGCAACATCCGCGCCCACGGCTAACACACCAAAGTACATACTGTTGAGATGATTTTTGGTTTTCCTCTTTAACGGGATTTTAATCTCTACTCTTTCACTGTCTAGTGTGAGGATTTTCGGACGACATAGCCAAATAAGCGGAACTTTAAAAAAACCAAACCAATTAAGGTAGAAGTTGGCTTTAGCGATTGGAGATAACATAGACTGGTCCGACAAGATTAATGGTCATACCAGTTCATAACGAACCGCATTTAAAGTCAACATTTTGTTAACAACCACCTCAACATTAGTGACGCCGCATACATTTTTAGTGACAATGTAACGCAACCCTCACTACCAGTAAATCGACGACACACTTGAATACCCACCGACTTGTTTGGTTAAAGCGCACTGAGCACACGAGTGCGCAAACGTTGCCTCAGAGTTTGAGAATGCATAACACGACATCTCTCGCATTCAGTCTTGTGAAAACTAGAAAATGGCTAAGCTTCTGCTGAAACAGTGAAAACTCGCAGAAAACGCTTTTTTCATTCATGTTCTCTACTAAAGAACCGAGTAACTTTCAGCATATTTAGCCACTGATTTGGACTAACTACGCACTTTTCCATCTGTGCAATATCAAGATTCTAGATAAGTGGTTTATTCCTTGCAGCGTTTCCGTTATCTTTAGCGCTTCGCAATAAAAAGAACAGGCTATGGTATGCCACTCAAAACCGATGAATTAAGAACCCAACCACTGGGTCCAATGCCGACACCGGCAGAGCTTGGGAGCGCACACCCTATTACTGACGATGTTGCAGAACGCATTGCCGAGTCTCGTCGTCAAATTGAAAAGATTCTTGTTGGTCAAGATGATCGCTTACTTGTGATCGTTGGCCCATGCTCTGTGCACGACACAGACGCCGCTTTAGATTACGCACAGCGCCTTGCTAAAGTTCAAGAGAAGCACAAGGATGAGCTGTTCGTGGTAATGCGAACTTACTTCGAAAAACCACGTACAGTGGTGGGTTGGAAAGGTTTGATTACCGACCCTAACCTAGATGGTTCGTATGCGTTAGAAGCGGGCCTAAATAAAGCACGTAAATTATTGCTCGACATCAATAAGTTGGGCCTAGCGACAGCGACTGAGTTTTTAGACATGATCACTGGCCAGTACATTGCTGACCTGATCACTTGGGGCGCAATTGGTGCTCGTACAACCGAATCACAGATCCACCGTGAAATGGCTTCAGCCTTGTCATGCCCTGTTGGTTTTAAAAACGGTACCAATGGCAACATCAAAATTGCTATTGATGCAATTCGTGCGTCACAAGCTTCGCACTACTTTTACTCACCTGATAAGAATGGGCGAATGACGGTTTACCGCACTAGTGGTAATCCATATGGTCACGTTATTCTCCGTGGTGGTGATAAAGGCCCTAACTTCGACCAGGCTTCTGTCAACGCAGCTTGTGAGCAACTTGCCGAAGTTGGGTTACCTCAGCGTCTCGTCGTAGACTTTAGCCATGCAAACTGTCAAAAACAGCACCGCAAGCAAATTGATGTAGCCAAAGACATTTGCGAGCAAATCAAGTCAGGCAAGAACCAAGTGGCTGGTATTATGGCGGAAAGCTTTATTATTGAAGGCAATCAGCCAATGGATGACATCAACAACCTGACTTATGGCCAGTCAATTACTGACCCTTGCTTAAGTTGGGAAGACACTGAGCACATGCTAGAACTGCTTGCAGACGCAGTGAAGTCGCGTAATTAGAATTCAGGAGTATTTGTAATGCCATCATTTGATATTGTGTCTGAAATCGACACCGTTGAACTACGCAATGCCGTTGACAACGCGTCACGTGAATTGTCAACTCGCTTTGATTTTCGTGGTGTTCAAGCTTCGTTTGAGCTGCAAAAAGATGAGTCAGTTCGCATGAATGCCGAGGGCGAGTTTCAGCTAAAGCAGATGCGTGACATTCTGCGTGGAAACTTGGCTAAACGAGGTGTTGACGCAAATGCCATGGAAGCGAAGCCCGAAGAGGCCACTGGCAAAAACTGGCATCAAATAGTCTTATTCAAGCAAGGCATCGAAACGCCTATGGCGAAGAAGATCGTAAAGCTTATTAAAGACAAGAAGATGAAAGTTCAAGCCTCTATTCAAGGTGAAAAAGTCCGTGTTACTGGTAAAAAACGCGATGACCTACAAGCTGTGATTTCTTTAATCCGAGAAGCAGAACTAGGGCAACCGTTCCAATACGAAAACTTCCGCGACTAGTTTATCCAGTATTAAAAAACCCGCCGAAAAGCGGGTTTTTTATTAGTTGGCATGCCCAAGCTGTATCTTTAAGTCATGCTGCTGTAGCAGTTTAAACTCATTCGAACCTGGACGAGTAAACACAACCACTCTCAACCCGTTCTCTCGAGCTTTGCGCAATTGCTGATTTAACTGAGCGATATCGTGAAAGGCATCCCTCTCTGCATCTCTCCTTACCAAATCGATGAAACCATGCGGACAATCATTACTGTATAGCACTAGCTCTGCTTCTTGCATCAGTCTAAGTGCTTTCATCGGGAGTAGCTCCACATCATCACCATAGTCTATCCAAGTCACGGTGCCGCTATCATCGACGTCATCGTGCAGTAATTTTTGGTAACACGCTTCGAGTTCATTCCGATTTGTTGCTTTATCTACGGCCGACAGAGCGAAGAAGTTCTCCCAAAACTTACGTCGCAAATCAACGCTTGGTAAGGCATTTTTTATGTCTACCCTCTTCGAGGCACCAAATTCAGCAAGTAACGATAAGTTTTGTGGCAAGGCTGCCTCGAGCTTTTCCCGAATGTTGCGCACAAGGACAGGTGATGCGCCTCCGCTTGATATCGCAAGTTGAATACGACCACGATTAATCATTGAGGGGGTAATGAAGTCACAGTAAGGTTGGTCATCGACTACATTAACCAATATTCCAAGTGCTTTTGCATCATCATGAACCTGATGGTTCAACTTTGGGTTATCCGTGGTCGCCCACACTTGGATGTATTTATGGTTCAAGAGCTCTTTCGAATAGAAATTTTGAACCCAATGACACTCTCCAGCATCGACAAGTTTTTGAAGGTAAGGCTCTATTTGAGGTGACACGATCGTCACCTCGGCACTCGCCCGAACAAGTGACTCCACTTTACGGCATGCAACTTCACCACCACCGACAACAAGTACTGGTTTACATTTTAAATCGAGAAACAGTGGAAAATACTGCATTTCATTCCTTGAATAATTCAACTAACTAACAATCTGATACTACCAAAGTTGGGGCAAAGACAGAAACACCCAAGGAGTGTTTGAATAATTAATCACCAAATTTACCATTAATTACAGAATTATATTCCAGCCTAATTTTTGAACGCATTACGTTGCAACTATGTAAACATGACACTTTAGTCAGTAAGGCCTATTGCACCATTTTTGTGACCTCTTGCACTATTTACATTCGCTTAACATTTCGTCATTCTAATTACTGAAAGGCTTTGTGAGTTCAATCAAAAATCTTTTTAAATTAAACATTTGAGAATTCATCAATCCTTTCCTACGCTTATAAATGGTTGATTTATATGGAGCGAAAAATTCGCCAAAACAACCAATAACTAAAGAAACACAACATATTTTCATTCGTTGTATCAGGTGCTACCTGGTTTAACATGGATCATACAGGAAGGATACAAATGGCAAATAAACTAACACTTCTTGCTTCAGTTGTAGCGGCATCTACTGCATTTATGGCTACGAGCGCTTCTGCTGCAGACAGCACACTGGATAAAGTAACTAAACAAGGCTTTTTGACTTGTGGTGTAAGTACTGGTCTGCCAGGTTTCTCTAACCCTAACTCAAAAGGTGAATGGGAAGGCATCGACGTTGAATACTGCCAAGCTTTAGCAGCAGCGGTATTAGGCGACAAAACAAAAGTTAAATATGTACCGTTAACGGCTAAAGAACGTTTCACTGCCCTTCAATCGGGTGAAATTGACGTTCTTTCGCGTAACACGACATGGACACTACACCGCGACACGGCGCTTGGTTTGAACTTCGTTGGTGTTAACTACTACGATGGCCAAGGCTTTATGGTGAAGAAAGATCTTGGCCTGAAAAGCGCGACGGAACTAGATGGTGCATCAGTATGTGTGCAATCTGGTACAACGACAGAGCTTAACCTCGCTGACTACTTCCGTAACAGCGGTATGTCATACAAGCCAGTTGTATTCGATACAGCAGCTCAAACATCTAAGGGCTTCGATGCTGGCCGTTGTGACGTACTAACTACTGACCAATCCGGTCTATATGCTCTTCGTCTGAACCTTCAAGATCCAAGTTCAGCGCAAGTTCTGCCTGAAATCATTTCCAAAGAGCCATTAGGCCCTGTTGTTCGTCAAGGCGACGACCAGTGGTTTAACATTGCTAAATGGACTCTAAGCGCAATGATTAACGCAGAGGAATATGGTATCTCTTCGAAGAATGCGGATGAAATGCTGAAATCGAAAGATCCAAACATCAAACGTATTCTTGGTGTTGATGGCCCTAAAGGTAAAGGTCTTGGAATCCGTGATGATTGGGGTTACCAAGTCATTAAACAGGTGGGTAACTACGGCGAAAGTTTTGAACGCACAGTAGGTACTGGCTCTCCCCTACAAATCTCTCGCGGTGTAAACGCACTATGGAATGCGGGTGGCTTCATGTACGCTCCGCCAATCCGTTAAGCAACACATAACAACAAAATGGGCGGTTTAGGCCGCCCTTTTTACAAAAATGGATTTGAGGTTATAGCTGTATGAAACCTACTAATACTGTTGCGTCAAAAACGGATAACCGGCCGTCTTCAGGCGCTAGCCTTATTTACAATCCCACCTTTCGATCAGTCGTATTCCAAGCTATTGCGATATGCGCACTGTTCTTTTTCTTTTATACCATTGTCAATAATGCACTCTCCAACTTAGAAGCTCGTGGTATCGCTACGGGTTTTGGTTTCCTTGATCAAGAAGCGGGCTTTGGGATTGGCCTAACACTGATTGAATACGATGAAACCTACTCTTACGGACGAACTTTCTTAGTCGGCCTCCTAAATACTGCCTTGGTATCGTTTCTAGGTATTATCCTAGCGACCGTCGTTGGCTTTGTTATGGGTATCGCTAGGCTGTCTAATAACTGGCTAGTCAGTCGACTTGCTGCCGTATACATTGAAATCTTCCGTAACGTTCCGCTGCTGCTGCAAATCTTCTTTTGGTATTTTGCAGTCCTTCAAGCGTTACCTTCAGCAAGACAGAGCCTTAGCTTAGGCGAAGCCATCTTCTTGAATGTACGCGGCCTTTACTTCCCGGCTCCAGTCTTTGAGGCAGGTTCGGGAGTCGTCATCGCAAGTTTAGTACTGGGTATTGTGGCTTCGGTGTTTGTCGGTGTCTGGGCACGTAACAAACAACGTTTAACGGGTCAGCAAACACCAATGGGTCGAATCATTTTCGGTCTTGTTGTGGCTCTACCAGTCGTGGTTTATTTCGTGATGGGCTCACCTATTTCGGCAGAGTACCCAGAGCTAAAAGGCTTCAACTTCCGCGGGGGTGTTAGCATCATCCCAGAGCTTGCAGCACTGCTTCTTGCTCTGAGTATCTATACCGCATCGTTCATCGCGGAGATTGTTCGTTCCGGTATTAACGCCGTGAGCCATGGACAAACAGAAGCGGCGATGTCATTAGGTCTTCCTAAGTCTCGTACGCTCAAGCTAGTTATCATTCCTCAAGCTCTGCGAATCATTATTCCTCCATTAACCAGCCAATATTTGAACCTGACAAAGAACTCGTCTCTTGCTATGGCAATCGGGTATCCAGATTTAGTTTCAGTTTTTGCTGGTACGACACTGAACCAGACCGGTCAAGCGATTGAAATCATCGCGATGACAATGGCCGTTTATCTGACGCTAAGTCTAGTCACTTCGGCATTGATGAACATATACAACCGTAAAGTTGCCTTGGTGGAGAGATAATATGAAAGAGCATCAGTTTTTGCCCGATCTTCCGCCTCCTGCAAATACAGTCGGTGTTGTGGGTTGGCTGCGAAAGAACTTATTTAATAGCCCAGTCAACTCAGTCGTAACCGTTATTCTTGCATACCTAGTCGGGATGCTAATGTGGAATATCGTCGATTGGGGACTGTTGAAAGCAGACTGGGTAGGCACCACACGTGACGCTTGTTCTCGTGATGGCGCATGTTGGGTCTTTATCAGCGTGCGTTGGGAGCAGTTTATGTACGGCTTCTACCCGCAAGAAGAACTATGGCGCCCTCGCCTGTTTTACATCACACTTGCTATTTTTACCGTGCTGCTCGCTTACGAGAAAACGCCTAAAAGGCTGTGGATTTGGCTGTTCTTTGTTAACGTCTATCCGTTTATTATCGCAGGTTTGCTTTACGGTGGCGTATTTGGCTTAGAAGTGGTCGAGACCCACAAATGGGGCGGCCTATTGGTTACGCTCATTATCGCTCTTGTCGGTATCGTGGTGTCTTTACCAATAGGTGTAGCATTAGCACTGGGCCGCCGCTCTGAAATGCCAATTATACGTAGCATTTGTACGGTTTACATTGAAGTATGGCGCGGCGTACCTTTAATCACTGTACTGTTCATGGCCTCCGTTATGTTACCTCTGTTCCTGTCAGAAGGTTCGGAGACAGACAAACTTATTCGAGCCTTGATCGGTGTGGTTATGTTTAGTGCTGCGTACATGGCTGAAGTCGTGCGCGGTGGTTTACAGGCCATTCCGAAGGGACAGTATGAAGCGGCTGACGCACTAGGCTTAAGTTACTGGAAAAAAATGGGATTGATTATTCTGCCACAAGCATTAAAAATCACTATTCCATCTATTGTTAACACCTTCATTGGCCTATTTAAAGACACCAGTCTTGTGCTTATCATAGGCATGTTTGATGTCCTAGGTATAGGTCAAGCCGCGAACACAGACCCTGAGTGGTTAGGTTTCGCTACGGAAAGTTATGTATTTGTCGCGTTAGTGTTCTGGGTATTTTGTTTTGGCATGTCGAGATATTCGATCTGGCTAGAAAACAAACTTCACACCGGTCACAAACGATAGAAAAGCTCAAGGACGTATTATGACGCAACAACAAGATTACATGATCCAAATTAAGGATATGAACAAGTGGTACGGTGAGTTCCACGTACTAAAAAACATTAACCTAGATGTTAAGAAAGGTGAAAAGATCGTAATCTGTGGCCCCTCAGGCTCGGGTAAATCAACGATGATTCGCTGCATTAACCGTTTAGAAGAGCATCAGAAAGGTCAGATTATTGTATCTGGTAATGAGCTGACTGAAGATTTAAAAAACATCGAGGCCGTTCGTCGCGAAGTCGGTATGTGTTTTCAACACTTCAACCTCTTTCCTCACTTGACAGTGTTGGAGAACTGCACCTTGGCTCCAATTTGGGTTAAAAAAATGCCTAAAGAGGAAGCCGAGAAAATCGCGATGAAGTACCTTGAAAGGGTTAAGATTCCAGACCAAGCCGATAAGTTCCCCGGACAATTATCAGGTGGCCAGCAACAGCGTGTTGCCATTGCTCGCTCACTTTGTATGAGCCCGCAAGTCATGTTGTTTGATGAACCTACTTCGGCTCTTGACCCTGAAATGGTACGTGAAGTACTGGATGTAATGGTTGAGCTTGCCGAAGAAGGCATGACCATGCTTTGCGTGACACACGAAATGGGCTTTGCTAAAGAAGTCGCGGACCGCGTGATTTTCATGGATGCTGGTGAGATCATTGAAGAAAATAACCCAGTTGATTTCTTCGAAAACCCTCAGTCAGACCGTACTCAAAACTTCCTATCGCAAATTTTGAGTCATTAATCACTTTTTTTAAATCCGTTTTAAGGCAGCTAAGGCTGCCTTTTTTATTTATGTTATATTGTGTTACATCTTTGAAAATACTTAACACTCTAATTCTATTATTATTTTAATTACTACCTATATTTTCAGGGGTTGATCTTTTTCCTTTTCAACCTCATAAATGTAGTAATAAACATAAAATCTTATGAGGAAGATCATGAACAGTCCTATGTTTACCCGCACTTCAAGCCAAGAAAGTGCACTGCAAACCAACAAAGTACTGCGCAACACATACGCGCTGCTTTCTATGACACTACTGTGGTCAGCAATTGTCGCTGGTGTTGCGATGGTGATGAACCTTCCTCACCCAGGCTTGATCATCACATTAGTAGGTTTCTACGGTTTGCTGTTCTTAACTGAAAAAAACCGCAATAACGGAATGGGTCTCGTATTTACGTTCGCCTTGACTGGTTTTATGGGTTACACACTTGGCCCTATCCTAAATGCTTACGTTGGCGCAGGAATGGGTGACCTTATCGTTACCGCGTTAGGTGGCACTGCACTTTCATTCTTAGCAGCTTCAGCATACGCACTAACCACTAAGCGCGACTTGTCTATGCTAGGTGGCCTGATGCTTTCTCTGTTTGTCGTGCTGATTGTTGGTATGATTGCTAGCTTCTTCATCCAGTCAACCGTTCTTCACTTAGCATTAAGCAGCTTGTTCATCGTGTTCTCTACAATGGCTATTCTTATGACGACACAGGGTATTATCCGTGGCGGTGAGACTAACTACATTTCAGCGACAGTGACGCTTTACGTATCTATCTACAACATCTTCATCAGCCTACTACAAATCCTAGGCATCATGAACGACGACTAATCGTAGATTAAAAAGACACTTCTAAGCCCGAAAGAGCAATCTTTCGGGCTTTTTTGTCGCTACATATTGTTAAACCACTTAAGGCTACGCTACCCTATTCGATATCGTTGATTTTAGGTTTATAAAAGATGTTTGAATACAACGGCAAAACAATTGAAACCGATGCGCAAGGCTACTTGCTAGATTACAAGCAATGGGAAGAAGGGATGATTACTATCCTAGCGCAGCAAGAAAACATAGAGCTAACTGATGCCCACCTTGAAGTGGTTCACTTTGTACGCGAGTTCTATGAGGAATTTAATACCTCTCCGGCAGTTCGTATGTTAGTGAAAGCCATGGAGAAAGCTCACGGGCCTGAAAAAGGAAACAGTAAGTATCTGTTTAAGCTTTTCAAGCAAGGACCTGCCAAACAAGCCACAAAACTAGCAGGGCTGCCAAAACCCGCTAAATGTCTATAGGCTAGAGAACTTTAAAGTCTTGAAAAGGCTTAAAAGAGAAAGGTTCCGAGATTACAGACTCTACTCGAGACGTCTTGGGACCATGTTTAAGCCAAGCCGCCATTTTAGATATCCCCCCTTCTTCTCCGCAAACAACCACTTCAACATCTCCGTTGTTCAAGTTCTTTGCGTACCCAGTGAGATTCAGGCTCATACCTTTGTATGATGTGTGATAACGAAAACCAACGCCTTGCACAGTACCTGACACTGTGAACTTCTCGCACTTTTGAACCATATTTGATACCTCAATACGTTGTACAGTGATATATTTATCAAGTGTTTTATACAACCCTCTATGGAACAGTTAGGGTTTCTCACGGAATAATAATTATGAAAGAAATACCATTTCGCTGGATTGACAAATATCTCATTCATCTAAAAATACAAGAGAAGTTTTATCTTCTCTTTTTGTTGCCAGTAGTGGCGTTAGTCATCTTGACGCTCGTTTTGGATAACGCAGCCGACAATATGATGCATCACCTTTATCAAGACGAACTTGCCTTAATGCGTAACCTTATTGAGGAAGGCAACCTAAGTCGAACTCAAGTAGCAAGCATCATTGCAACTTCTGACACTATTGCATTTGGCTCTGGGCCCGAGTCTATTTCGGTAAACGATGGCGCGTTTAATTTGATCGCCACCCACAGTCAAAACCTTTGGACCACCTTATCAACTTTACACATCACCATTATTGCCGTCACACTATTCCTAATCGCAATGGGCGTGTATTACATAATGACCTTCATTGGTGGCGCCATGTTCACTATGAATAAAGCGTTAACCACTCTCTCAGATGGCGATCTTACGAGCCGCATGAACTTCTTCAAAGTAAGAGACGAGTTTAGCGAAATTGCAATCACCATAGATAAAGTGGCAGAACGCGAGCAAAATATGGTGCTTTCTATTCAAGAATCGATTGCCCTCATGCAGCAGATAAGTTCAGATTTAAACCTATCTAATCAAAACACGGCAGAGATATCTGGCACGCAGCAAGAGCACTTAAATTCCTTAGCCAGTGCAACCGAGCAAATGGCGTCAACCATACGTGAAGTAGCAAACCTTGCTCACGATTCAAGTTCTCAAACAGAGAACGCTCGTTCTGTCGCACAGCAAGGGCAGCAAAAAGTGGGTCATACCCTGTCTTCTATTTCTCAATTATCTGGAGAAGTCCAATCAGCATCTGAAGCTGTTGCAGAACTGGATGCCAACGCGGCACAAATTGACGAAGTGGTTACCACCATTAATGGTATTTCAGAGCAAACTAACCTATTGGCACTAAATGCTGCGATTGAAGCGGCGCGAGCGGGTGAGCAAGGTCGAGGTTTTGCAGTTGTTGCTGATGAAGTCCGCGCCTTGGCAGGTCGAACTCAACAAGCGACCGTCGAGATACAGAGCATGATTGAAGCGCTCCAGCGTAATAGTCAGTCTCTGACTAAGTTGATGGAAACCACCGTAGTCAACGCGAACGAAGGCCAAACTTTAATGTCAGAAGTAGATTCTGAGATTGCTTCTCTTGCAGACAAAAACCAATCTATTTCAGACAGCAGCATTCAAATTGCGACTGCAGCAGAGGAACAAGGTGTCGTTGCGGATAACATTGCAGCCAGTGTTGAGGAGATAAGAGTCCAATCAAACCAAGTGTGCGAAATGATCAATACGACAAACAATAATATTGATCAGCTTCGGCGTCAGAGTGATACGATGGAAACCTTACTCACAGGCCTTAAAGCCTAACAAAATTGAGCCGCCACTTGGCGGCTCTTTTATTTGATTTTCCCCTACACTTCTCAGACAATACCTCTCCTTTCAAAACTATCTATTTGAGTAAAAACATGACTCCAGCTATATACCTAGTAAAAGGCCGCGACAAAGCTCTTCGCCGTAAACACCCATGGGTATTTTCTCGTGGAATAAGTAAAGTTGAAGGAGAGCCTGAGCTTGGTCAAACAGTCGATGTCTTTGCTCACGACGGCAAGTGGCTAGCGAAAGCTGCATATTCCCCCCATTCTCAGATTCGTGCTCGTGTCTGGTCTTTTGAAAAACAAAACATCGATAAACACTTTTTCGTGCAACGCATTCGAGATGCTCATTTACTTCGCCAAGACATAATCGACAGAGATGGCCTGACTGGTTACCGCTTGATCGCTGCTGAGTCAGATGGTTTACCTGGCATAACGATCGACAAGTACCAAAACTATTTGGTATGTCAATTGCTCAGTGCTGGCGCTGAATTTCACAAAAAAACTCTTGTAGAGGCCTTGCTTGAAGCCTTCCCAGAATGTCATATATACGAGCGTTCAGACGTAGCAGTACGTAAAAAAGAGGGCCTGAAAGAAGTCACTGGAGTACTTCATGGGGAAGAGCCGCCGAAATCTGTAGTGATTGAAGAGAATGGTGTCAAAATCAGTGTAGACATCGTTGGCGGCCACAAAACAGGCTTTTACCTAGACCAAAGAGATAGTCGTCAACAAGCAATCAAATACGTTAAAAACAAGGAAGTGCTGAACTGTTTCTCTTACACCGGAGGTTTCGGTTTATACGCACTTAAAGGCGAAGCGAAACGCGTCATCAATGCCGATGTTTCTCAGCCGGCGCTTGATACCGCTAAATATAACGCTGAGTTAAATGAATTCGATATATCAAAGAAACGCGCTGTTTTCCTGAACGCAGACGTGTTTAAGCTATTGCGCGAATACCGCGATCAGGGGACCAAATTTGACGTCGTAATCATGGACCCGCCAAAGTTTGTCTCCAGCAAAAACAACTTAACGTCGGGCGCAAATGGCTATAAAGACATCAACATGCTGGCAATGCAAATTTTGAAACCAGGCGGAACCTTACTCACCTACTCTTGCTCAGGTCTCATGAGCTCAGATCTCTTCCAGAAAGTAATCGCTGATGCTGCGGTAGATTCAGGCCGACAGGTTAAGTTTATCGAACGCTTCGAACAAGCGGCTGACCACCCTACAGATAGCGCTTACCCAGAGGGCTTTTACCTCAAAGGTTTTGCTTGTAAGGTGCTATAAGCCTCTCCTATTTGGTGAATACTACGTATTAAAAAAGGGCCTTTCGGCCCTTTTTGTTTTTAGTCTTGCGGTTTGTAAATCACATCGTTGAGTAGATTTGTCAACGCTTGACCAGTGATATCGCCTGATCCCGCCTCTACATACCCTAATTGATCTACCGCATCTTCCAGTTTGATGGTTTGGTGCTTACCATCCCTGTCGATGTGCAGTTCAACATCATTTGAGTTGACGACGGTTGCAGTGACATCACCAAGTAACGAGTCCATAGACTCATTGGCATGCAATAGATCTGAAATATCAATATGATCTTCGCTTACTGTAAAGTCTGTAATCACATCCAGTGAATTCACGAAGTCTGAACCACCGATTACGAATAGATCTTCACCTTCTCCACCTGTCAATAAATCGTTACCAGCACCACCGACTAAAATGTCATCGCCTTTTCCACCCGTTAGGATGTCATTACCACCGTTACCAAACAGAATATCGTCGCCATCATCACCGTATAGATAGTCTGTCTTATCACCGTCATGACTCTGGTTAAACTCCTGGAGATTATCTTTAACGTAATCATGCACATCTTCAGCGTCAATGGTTGAGATGTCCTGACCGGTCTTAAGGGCAACTTGAGATTGAATTGCACTTAAGCCCTGGTCACTGCTACCAAAATCGATAAGATCGCCGAGCAAAATATCATCACCGTCACCACCACGAAGAGTATCCGAGCCTTGTTTTAGCGGTACGTCTTGACCAAGAATTGTTTCAGCTAGTTTGCTGACATCAATGTTTGATTCAACAACATCATCACTGTCATATTGCTTCAACGTCGTTGAGTTGACTCCGTTACCCAAACCAATTGCCTCAACGCTTGATAACGCTGCAAGTACTTGGTACATGTGCTGTGCTTGCGTCGAGTTGCCATCGTAGTCGTCATAGCGCAAAGAACTGCCGTTAGCGTCAATGTCACCAATCATTTGGCGAGTAAGTGGCGAGTATACTCGTCCCCACTGGTCAATAAGCACTTCGCCTTTGTAATTGACGGTTTGACCTACACTGTAATTGCTGCTTTCTACAATATCAGCCAGTGTCACGAGCTGCCCAGAAGAATCTACATCCAGAATAACTTTCGAGAAATTACTCTTATCCAAATTGTTCAACTGTGTTGAGGCGTTCGGGTTACCATCCGTAATAAAGTAGGTAATGTTTTGCGCACTAGGGTTAGGTTGACTACCGAACCAATCTACAGCCGATTGTAATCCCGCTTCATAGTTAGTACTTCCCTGTCCAGAATCTTTCATGTCATCAAGAGCATCTTCAAAAGTATCCCGAACATTGGCGTCTGCTAGGTTAACGGAGATAACTTGAGAAGCCCCAGATGCGAACTCAGAAAGCATAATATTAACTGTGCCAGGATGCGCACCTTGATTTACAGCAGCAACAAGTTCATCAAATACATCTAAAATTTCATCTTTAGCATCTGAGACATTACCACCCATACTGCCTGAAGTATCAAGCACAAACGCAATGTTGTAATCCTGGCCAGGAATAATCTCAATACCTTGCACATCGCCGACGATCAAATCGTTATCTGCACCTGCTGTAATCGTATCATTGCCATGCGAACCCGATTGCAACGTGTAATCGCGCGCAGTGACATCAACCGTTTCAGTGGTAGTTGCTGAATCACTATTTGCCGACTCAATAGACGTTGCCGTCACACTCACAGGGAAATCTAAGTCACCCTTATAATCATACGGTACTTTAATCTCAACGTTTGCTTGACCTTGGCTATCGACGTTAACTAAGTATCCGCCTGATGATTGTTCTGTAACCAACTGACCGCCAACGTACAACTCAACACCTTCCGGCAATCCATCGACCAAAACAGTCTGACCGATCACTTCACTACCATCGGTATCAACTAAATCAACATCGATGTCCATAGGGATCCAGCGGTCTTGAACGACACTAGTAGTACCATCTGGTTTTAGCTCAATAACCTTATCAGCAAATACGACATACTCAATTTCATATAAGTGGTCACCTCTGTCATCTGAGCCAGTATGGTCGTTGACGGAGTCGATAGAACGATTATCTAGTAGCACCCAATATGGAACACCGCCACCATGGTCATCCTTAAAGGTAAATTTGTAATCACTGAAATCACCTGTCAGGTAAACTGTATCAGTACCATCATGGCTTGTAGTGGAACGAGCGTCATCACCGTAGAAGGCATCATTCTGAGCACCGCCAACAAAGACATCATCACCGCTACCACCGTACATGGTGTCTGCACTATTACCTCCAACAAACAAGGTGTCTGTATCAGAGTAATCATTATTGTTACCTAGATGAGCAGGTTTCGAATCATCTAGACCCATTTCTAGTGCTAGAGCAGTATTCTCCTCGGCGCTATTCGATGTAGCAGCTATGACATCACTATGATTTGTAACAACTGCGTCTCTCGTAACCATATCTCCAATAGAAATAGACACGGTAGGCGCATCAGCGTCTGGAGTTACATTGATGTCGAGTGTTTCACTCGCTCCGGTGTTCGTTGTGTAAGTCACTTGCGGAACGTTACCAGACCAATGCGTTGTTGGAGTAAAGGTGTAACTACCATCTTGATTGATCGTCAAGTCACCACTGGACAGTGAAACCGTTTGACCAGCTGCATATTCGCTACCTTCAACGCTAAAGGTCTCTACCTGTAGGACGTTATCGTTATCTGTATCGTTAGTTAGTACGTTACCTTGTAACTGACCTTCTTCAAGTACAGTTCCCGTATCACTCATAGTATTGGTCGGAAGGTTCTCGTGAACAACAACGTTAATTGTTGCAAATGACTCTGCTGAATCATTATTAGAATCTTCAGTACTTGTTGCAGTTACGTTAATTGTGAAATCTTGATGACTTCCAGAAGGAGGCGTTACAGTCAAAGAGTCTAATGACCAATGTGTAACATCAATTACTTGACCTGTTCCAGTTACAGTCACCGAAGAGTTACCATCCGAAATCACCGCTCCAGCAGGGATGTTCGACAGTGAAATAGCCAAACTCTCAGACCCGTCAACATCATTCAAGCTCGCACGAATTTCTGATAGAGGAATCTCCGTGTCCTGTAGACCTTCATTAGTCTGGTAAGTCTCATAAAACTCAACGCCATTTACTTCTTTTAGCTCAGAAGTACGAATATCCGCATTGTCTAACGCAGTCTCATCACTCACAACAAACAAGTTGCTATTGCTCAAATCGACGGCGGAAGCGCCATTAACTGAAACGTTGACGTTATAGTTTCCATCACCAGATTGGTTATGGTGGTAAATTTCTATCGGGTAGAACCCAGAGACGCTCGGTGTAAATGCACTTCCTTTAATATCACCTGAATCGTTACCCCAGCGAGCCTCATCAACGAGCTGCCCACCAACTGTAATCGCCATGCTGTCATCGGCAGTACCCACAAAGTCGTAGCTATTACCAGCTTCTAGATAAACCAAACCTGAGACAAGAACGGCTTCGTCTTGTGCTGTAGCGTTTGAAGCTGAATCTTGAACATTAGAACTTGTTGATTCAGTGGCAAGCGCTGGATCCAGTGCGTCAATTGCGCTAATGAGCACGAGCCCTGCAACACCCAAGCCATTGTGACCACCTATCACAACATTGTTCCATGTTGATACATTGAACTCCTGTTGCGGAAGCGATAACCCAGGAGTAAGCGTTGATAGATTAGGCTTGTCAGCAACTGCGGTTACATCAATTGTTAGGGTTGATGCTTTACCTGCATCTTCGCCATCAGTTGGTTTAAAGCCAATCTGAGCATAATCGTTAAACTGATCACCAACTCCGTTGTTAGCAAAATCATCATCGCCTGATTCATTCACCTCTGGCACAAAACGAACTTCGCTAGCGTCAAACTGGCCTTTGGTCAGCGTGTCTCCAACTTGAACAGCTTGCCAGTTACCTAGAGAATCTTGATATTCAAGTTGACCATCGACCGGCAGACTGGTTATTTCGATGCCTAAAGATGAATCTGCAGAATCTTTGTCTGATACACCAAATGAAGCCCAATCAAGAAGCAGGTCAACACCTTGAGCATCTTCTTCAATGTTCACCCCAGTCGGCGTCGCTTCTGGTGCATCATTGTCAGGTGTAACACCAATGTTGACTGTGATTGTATCCGTCCCACCATTACCATCGGAAACGACAACAGTGAATGAATCATTACCGTTGTAATCAGGATCTGGTGTGTATGTCCAGTTACCATTTGAGTCTAGCGAGACTGTACCGTTAGCAGGCTCTGTACCTTTGCTGTAACTTAATGAGTCGTTGTCTGGGTCAGTCGCTGTTAGCTTGCCACCAATTGGAGTGTCTTCCAAAGTGGTGACTGAAACATCATCTCCAACTGGTTTGTCGTTATCAGGAGTAACGCCTACGTTGACCGTTAAAGTATCTGAGCCACCATTGCCGTCTGTTACAACAACTGTGAAAGAATCATTACCGTTGTAATCGGGATCTGGTGTGTATGTCCAGTTGCCATCACTATCGACAGTAACTGTTCCGTTAGCCGGCTCAGATCCTTTAGCGAACGTTAGCGTATCGTTATTCGCGTCCGTAGCAGTCAATTTACCACTAACTGGTGTGTCTTCATCAGTAGTAACTGACATGTCATCACCTAATGGAGCGTTGTTCTCATCGCCAATAATTGGATCAAAGTTTTCCCAAACAAACTCAACTACGCCGTTGGCTTCACTATCCAAACCTTCCGAGTCAGTAGACTTGTACTCTACTTTGTCAGTAATGGTGGCATCTACAACATCGACACCTTTGAGCGTAATGTTCGAGTTCGTTGTTGGCGTTGAAGAGCCATTTTGGGTAGTAAAGATACGTAACTCAGTAAAGCCACCTGGGACTTCAACATTAACAGTAGCGTTTCCGTCAGCATCAATCACCAAAGTGCCATCATCAGCATCAAAGCTAAACTCACCGACAACATTACCGTCTTTATCCAAAGCCAGTACGTTAATCTCACCATTTGCGGCATGACCGGCATCATAGTGGTTGTAAACACTACCGAAATCGATATTTACTTCAGTAAGAACTGCACCAGAGTCGGAGTAGTCTACGGAAATAAACTCTTTGTTCGTTACATCAATCTCACTATTTGTACCAGCGCTGCTAGATACACCGAAACCGGCTTCATTCGAGCCATCGTCGTAAGACAAATATCCAGGCGTTGAAGAAATAGACCCGTCTTTCGGCGCACTGCCCGTAAAGTATCCAGCAGAAATCTGTACGTTACCTTGTAAGAAGTCGACTGAACCACTTCCGCCTTGTACGTCAGAGGCAAAGTCTGCAGCAACAAAGTCCAACTGATCGACAGCGTTGTCGTTGAGATCATATTCAAGTTGGGCATTACTCGCGATTACATCACCTGGATTGACTTCAACGCGAGAGCCAGACGAAACATCGTAGATCTGACCAAACAATGGCTCACTTACAAGTTCAACATCGACAATAGTCCCGGACGCATCATCCTCTTCATCAGTGACATTGTTTTGGCTACCACTCTGCCCGCCATCAAATGAGAATGTGGCATCACCAGCACCATTAGTAACTACAGAAAAGTCACCAGCTGTTGGGGCGTCGTTAATATAAACAACAGCGCTGTCGCTGCCTGGTGCCGACTCATTGCCTGCTTGGTCCACGATGGTGGCTGTCACAGTAATGCTGTCACCATCCGCTGGAAGATCGTATTGATACGTCACACCATTATCGATGTCATTTTGATCAAGGATGCGATCTGGC
>NZ_AEVT01000075.1 GCF_000189275.1 Vibrio sinaloensis DSM 21326
TAATCACTTCTAAAGAAGTAACCATTTTTAAGAGCACTTAAGATTTTCTATTTAAAGAAATGCGCTTAAAGATGGTATCCCGTAGGGGAGTCGAACCCCTGTTACCGCCGTGAAAGGGCGGTGTCCTAGGCCTCTAGACGAACGGGACACGGTGGTGGAGCTAATCGGGATCGAACCGATGACCTCTTCGCTGCCAGCGAAGCGCTCTCCCAGCTGAGCTATAGCCCCACATAAAATTGCTTCAGCATTTATGCAGAACCAATCCTTGCTCTGAACTAAACCATA
>NZ_AEVT01000074.1 GCF_000189275.1 Vibrio sinaloensis DSM 21326
TGATCAGCCTACTGCCATAAATCAGTTATTAGAAGGCTTAGATTCAGGCCTAGCACATCAAACTTTGCTCGGGGTGACGGGCTCTGGTAAGACATTCACGTTAGCGAATGTGATCGCACAAGCTCAGCGTCCAGCGATTCTGCTGGCGCCAAATAAAACGCTGGCTGCTCAACTTTACGGTGAGATGAAAGCGTTCTTTCCTAACAATGCGGTCGAATACTTCGTGTCTTACTACGATTATTACCAACCAGAGGCCTATGTTCCGACCACGGATACCTTCATCGAAAAAGACGCGTCGGTAAATGCTCATATCGAGCAAATGCGTCTCTCTGCGACCAAAGCGTTATTGGAACGCAAAGACGCCATTATTGTTGCGTCTGTTTCTGCGATCTATGGTTTGGGTGACCCTGAGTCTTATTTGCAAATGATGCTGCACATTCGTCGTGGTGATGTCATGGATCAGCGCGACATATTACGTCGCTTAGCGGAGCTGCAGTACAGCCGCAATGACGTGGCATTTGAACGCGGTCAGTTTCGCGTTCGTGGGGAGGTCATTGATATTTTCCCAGCTGAATCGGACCAAGATGCAGTACGTATCGAAATGTTCGACGACGAAATAGACTGTATCAGCGTATTCGACCCATTGACGGGTGTGGTTAAGCAGCGTGATTTGCCGCGATTCACTATTTATCCTAAGACTCACTATGTCACGCCTAGAGAGCGCATCTTAGATGCGATTGAGCATATTAAGCTGGAACTGGAGAGTCGTAAAAAACATCTGTTAGACAACAATAAACTGCTTGAAGAGCAGCGTATTTCACAACGCACCCAGTTTGATATTGAAATGATGAATGAGCTGGGCTTTTGCTCCGGTATCGAAAACTACTCACGTTATCTCAGTGGCCGCCAAGAGGGGGAGCCACCACCAACCTTATTTGACTACTTGCCTCATGATGGCCTGCTTATCATCGACGAGTCGCATGTGACCGTTCCGCAAATTGGCGCTATGTATAAGGGGGATCGCTCACGCAAAGAGACGCTGGTCGAGTTTGGCTTTCGTTTACCTTCTGCGCTTGATAACCGACCAATGAAGTTTGAAGAGTTTGAATCGATTGCGCCACAAACCATTTTTGTATCAGCGACGCCAGGTAATTATGAACTAGAGAAATCCGATGGTGAGATTGCCGATCAGGTTGTTCGCCCAACAGGTTTGCTCGATCCCCAGTTAGAGGTACGTCCGGTGGCTACTCAGGTCGATGATTTGTTGTCTGAAATTCGCATTCGCTCGGCACAAGACGAGCGAGTACTGGTGACGACTTTGACCAAGCGTATGGCTGAAGATTTGACCGAGTATCTTACCGAGCATGATGTTCGAGTTCGTTACCTTCACTCTGATATTGATACCGTTGAGCGAGTAGAGATCATAAGGGACTTGCGTTTGGGCGAGTTTGATGTGCTGGTGGGGATCAACTTGCTTCGTGAGGGTTTAGACATGCCAGAGGTCTCTCTGGTTGCGATTCTCGATGCCGACAAGGAAGGTTTCCTGCGTTCCGAGCGTTCGTTGATTCAGACCATTGGCCGCGCTGCTCGAAACATCAGTGGTAAAGCGATTCTCTATGCGGACTCGATTACTAAGTCGATGAAGAAGGCGATGGATGAAACGAACCGTCGCCGTGAAAAGCAGCAAGAATACAATACGAAGATGGGCATTGAGCCTCAAGCCCTTAAGCGTAACATAAAAGATATCATGGAGCTGGGTGACATCACTAAGAGTAAGAAACAGCGCGCCAGTAAGACTGTGCCATTATCTAAAGTGGCAGAGCCTTCGCAAAGCTATGATGTGATGACTCCGCAAGAGCTCGACAAAGAGATTGCTAAATTAGAAGCGCAGATGTATCAACATGCCCAAGATCTGGAATTCGAGTTGGCGGCAGAAAAGCGTGACCAGATCGATAAGTTACGCCAGCAGTTTATTGCCAATAGCTAGCTCGCAGGCAAAAAAATAGCCAATAGAGAAACGCTCTATTGGCTGTAATTTGTGAACATTAAATTCACTAACAACGTCAGTTGGCTAGGTGACCCATGAGGGTCACAATTACTAACGCAAGGTTTGTGCCAATAATTTGGGTCAGAAATGACCGAAAAAAAACGCTTTTTGTCTGAAAATGCCTTCTTTATTTGCAATATGCAAAGCGCAATGCAATCATTTATACAAATTGCAATGCAATCATTGGCTAGGATATGCAAGACAATACACATAACCCCAAAGCGAAATATCTCCTGATGGTAGAGGATACGGCGTCTGTCGCTGCACTCTATCGTTCTTACCTTACACCGTTACGAATCGATATCAATATCGTAGGTACGGGTCGTGATGCGATTGAAAGCCTTAATTTCCGCACCCCTGATCTGATCTTATTGGATCTGCGCTTGCCAGATATGACGGGCATGGACGTGTTGTACGCCGTGAAGAAAAAGAACCCTGATGTTCCTGTGGTGTTCATGACGGCACACGGTTCGATCGATACGGCGGTTGAAGCGATGCGTCATGGTGCGCAAGACTTTCTAATCAAGCCGTGTGAGGCCGATAGACTGCGTGTCACAGTAAACAACGCGCTGCGTAAAGCCAGTAAGTTGAAGAATGAAGCGGACTACCCTGGAAATCAAGGTTATCAAGGCTTTATTGGTAGTAGTCAGACCATGCAGGCGGTTTATCGCACTATTGACTCCGCAGCATCGAGTAAAGCGAGCATTTTTATTACTGGTGAGAGTGGTACTGGTAAAGAAGTGTGTGCCGAGGCGATTCACGCAACAAGTAAGCGTGGCGATAAGCCATTTATTGCTATCAACTGTGCGGCGATTCCTAAAGATCTTATCGAGAGTGAGCTGTTTGGTCATGTTAAGGGGGCCTTTACTGGCGCAGCAACTGACCGACAAGGTGCCGCTGAATTGGCGGACGGCGGTACACTATTTCTCGACGAACTGTGCGAGATGGATCTAGATTTGCAAACAAAACTACTGCGCTTCATTCAAACGGGCACCTTCCAAAAGGTTGGCTCGTCAAAAATGAAAAGTGTGGATGTACGTTTTGTTTGTGCGACAAACCGAGATCCTTGGAAGGAAGTCGAGGAAGGGCGTTTTAGGGAAGATTTGTACTATCGCCTGTATGTGATCCCATTGCACTTACCTCCTTTGAGAGAGCGTGGGGACGACATTATTGAGATCGCTTATTCTCTGCTCGGCTTTATGTCCAAAGAAGAAGGCAAAGATTTTATTCGTTTGTCTCCTGAAGTGGTTGACCGCTTTGCTAACTATGAGTGGCCGGGTAATGTGCGACAATTACAAAACGTATTGCGAAACGTGGTGGTACTTAACAACGGCAAGGAGATCGATCTTGCCATGTTACCACCGCCTTTGAACAAACCGACAGCCAACCAAATTCGTATTGAGCTTCCAGAAAATGATGAGTTCTCGGTACAAGATATCTTCCCATTATGGCTGACGGAAAAACGTGCGATAGAGCAGGCTATTAAGGCGTGTGATGGCAATATCCCCAAGGCTGCGGGGTACTTAGATGTCAGCCCATCGACTATCTATCGCAAACTGCAAGCATGGAATGTTAAGGAAACACAATAGTTATCATGGACGTATTAAATCAAGATAAAATCGACCGATTAGCTAGTGAAATAGGGGCAGATAACGTGCCTATTTTGTTGGATATTTTTCTTGGCGAACTGGCTCAGTATGCACAAAAGCTTAGTACTGATGTCGAGCTCGATGTGGCAGGGTATTTGAAAGAAATCAGCCATGCGCTAAAAAGCAGTGCCGCGAGTTTTGGAGCTGAGGTTTTGTGTGCCTATGCGATTGAAATCGACTCGATGGCCAAGTCGGGTCAGGCATTTGATAGCGAGCAGACAAAAGAGAAAATGCTAACGCTGCTCCAAGAAACGGAGCAGCGTTATAAGCAGCTAGTCTGATAGCAGTGCTTTTATGGCGTCATGCAGTTTATCCCTGTCATGGCGCCAATCTCTATTCGGTGAAGCCAATGGCGTAGTGACGCAATTCCATTCCGATAATTCTGGGTGCGGCTCATCGCCGAGCACAACGTCAATGCGTCTCCCCTGGCACGCTCTCTCACACCATTCCAGTTTTTCCTTGAGTGTCATTTTTCCCGCCGGTCCGGCTTCTGGTGAGAGGTTTTCCACAAACACTAACTGCGCGGTTTTATTGTTGGCGATGGCCCGACCAACGTCTGGGAGCAGGAGTGGGGGCATAATACTGGTGAGAAAACTTCCCGGCCCCAATACAATCGCATCCGCTTGCTCTAAAGCCATAACTCCCTCTTTGGTCGCGGCTACTTCGGGTTCCAAGTCGAGCCTGATGAGCTTTTCTGGCATTTCATCAACACTGGTTTCTCCCGTTACCCAGCGACCTTCTGTTGACAGGGCTTTTAAATCTGAAGGGTGCTCGGTCATCGGAATAATATTGACGTCTACTTTCAACATGCTGCGAATCAGGTTAATGGCATCTAAGGGGCGTACAGAGAGGTTATCTAACGCCGTGAGCATCAGATTACCTAGATTGTGCCCATCGAGTTCACCAGAGCCTTTGAATCGGTATTCAAACATCATCGAGCTGATGGAAGGGTCTGTAATCAGCTGGTTGATACAGTTACGAGTGTCACCCCAAGCGATCCCGCCTTGGCAACTGCGAATACGTCCGGTGGATCCCCCGTTATCTGTGGTTGCAACAATGCCAGTTGCATTTCCCCCAAAGCTTTTCAGAGCCGCCAACATTCGGCCTAATCCATGACCACCGCCTACTGCGACGACTTTTTTTTGTGAGTACAGAGTCATTTTTTCGTCTTATCTTTTTCATAACCAACTACAATTTAGAGTATTGCATTAACACTAGATACTCAATACGAGGTATTTCAGACATTGTGCGTGTTTTTTTGATCTAAAAGGTAGAAACACGCACAATTATTAAGTATTTTACTCAACAGCTGCTGGTATCGTCCCAATGATGACGACACCAGTTGCCATAACTCCGAGCTCCTCAAGCTAAGTTTGCAAGGGCAGATAAGCGTGATGAGCCAGTGACAAGTTGTCACAAGGGCATGATTGGAAATGATTGTGCCTCCCGTGTTTGGAAAGGTGTTCCGTGGCGCAACAATTCGAAGATAAATTTCATCGCAAGTTTTATTACTTGCGTCTTTCCGTTACAGATGTCTGTAACTTTAAATGTACCTATTGCTTGCCTGATGGTTATAAACCTTCGGGGCAGAAAAACTCGTCTTTTTTATCCGTACCGGAAGTAAAACGTGTGGTTCGAGCTTTTGCTGATTGTGGAACCTCGAAAGTGCGTATTACTGGCGGTGAGCCAAGCCTTCGCAAAGACTTCAACGATATTATCCAAACCGTAGCTGACACTCCGGGTATCGAAAAAGTTGCGACGACCACTAATGGCTATCGAATGGAAAAGCAAGTCGCGGATTGGCGACAAGCGGGTTTGACGCATATCAACGTCAGCGTCGATAGCTTAGATTCGCGGATGTTTCATCAGATCACAGGTGAAAACAAGTTCACCCAAGTAATGGCTGGCATCGACCGTGCATTTGAAGTGGGCTACGAGCAAGTAAAAGTTAACGTCGTATTGATGAAAGATCTCAATGCACACGAGCTTCCTGCCTTTCTAAATTGGATTAAAGACCGACCCATTCAGTTACGTTTTATCGAACTCATGCAAACTGGTGAAATGGACGAGCTGTTTCAGCGACACCACGTCTCCGGCGTTGCGATTCGGAACCAGTTGATAGCCAATGGTTGGCTGCTGAAAGTGCGTGCCCGCAATGATGGGCCGGCGCAGGTCTTTGTCCATCCTGATTATCAAGGTGAGATCGGACTGATCATGCCTTATGAAAAAGACTTTTGTGAGAGTTGTAACCGTTTGCGAGTATCAGCAACAGGCAAGCTGCACTTATGTTTGTTTGGCGATCATGGTGTTGAGCTGCGCGATCTTTTGCAACAAGACTCGCAAGAAGATGCGTTAATTCATCGCATTCAAGAGCAGTTACAAACTAAGTCTGTCAGTCACTTCCTGCACGATGGAAACTCCGGTATGACGCCACACTTGGCTTCTATCGGCGGTTAACACTGACAAACAAGCACACTCTTTTAGACTAGGCACTTGCGCTTAGTCTCAATCCAAATTAATCGATTAAAGGTAGGTGAACAAATGGGTCACGCAGAAAGCAAATTTCAACCAGCAAATATCGCAGTACTGACCGTTTCTGACACGCGTACAGAAGAGAATGACACGTCAGGTGGTTACTTAGCGGAGCAGGCAAAAGAAGCGGGCCATAATGTGGTTGATAAGCAAATCGTGATCGATGATATGTATAAGATCCGTGCCATCGTATCGCAGTGGATCGCCGATGAGAATGTTCAAGCGGTGATGATTACTGGTGGTACTGGTTTTACCTCACGCGATAGCACACCAGAAGCTCTTAAGCCGCTTTTCGATAAAGAGGTTGAGGGTTTTGGTGAGTTGTTCCGTATGGTTTCTTATGAAGAAATAGGCACCTCAACGATTCAGTCTCGCGCTATTGCTGGCTTTGCAAACCACACGGTTATTTTCGCGATGCCAGGGTCTACCGGTGCATGCCGTACGGGGTGGACTAAAATCATTAAGCAGCAGCTTGATGCGAGCCACCGCCCTTGTAACTTCATGCCACACCTAGCCGTTTAAGCGAGGTCTCATGAGCGAATTTACTCATATCAATGCTTCTGGTGAAGCAAACATGGTTGACGTTTCTGCGAAAGCAGAGACTGTACGAGAGGCACGCGCAGAAGCGTTTGTTCACATGGCACCTGAGACATTACAACTGATTGTGTCAGGCTCTCACCACAAAGGTGATGTGTTTGCGACAGCACGTATCGCAGGTATTCAAGCAGCGAAGAAAACCTGGGACCTTATCCCTCTGTGCCATCCGCTATTGCTGTCAAAAGTTGAAGTTCAGCTAGAAGCGATTGAAGCAGAGAATATGGTACGCATTGAATCAGTGTGTAAACTTGCTGGTAAGACGGGTGTTGAGATGGAAGCACTTACCGCGGCATCTGTGGCAGCGCTGACGATCTACGACATGTGTAAGGCTGTGCAAAAAGATATGGTCATTGGCCAGGTTCGCTTGTTAGAGAAAACAGGTGGTAAGTCAGGTCACTTTAAGGTGGAAGCATGATTAAAGTTCTTTTCTTTGCCCAAACTCGCGAACTCGTCGGGGTCGATGAAATAGAAGTCGCGGCTGAGTTTGATACCGTTGAGCATCTACGCGCTCACCTAGCGACTCAAGAAGGTAAATGGGATCTCGCGCTTGAACCAGGCAAGTTACTGGCAGCCATCAACCAATCAATAGTGCCTTTGGATCACAGCGTCAGTGATGGCGATGAAGTTGCCTTCTTTCCGCCAGTTACTGGGGGCTAATCATGGATTCTCGAGTATCAGTTCTGGTTGATGATTTCTCTGTCGGTGATGAATATCAAGCACTGGCTCAAGGCAGTGCTGCGGGTGCAGTGGTGACGTTTGTCGGTAAAGTTCGTGATATGAACTTAGGTGATAATGTCACCGGGCTTTCTTTAGAGCATTACCCAGGGATGACGGAAAAAGCCTTATCTGAGATTTGCGACCAGGCTGAACAGCGTTGGCCACTGCTCAATGTACGAGTGATTCACCGTGTCGGTGATCTTGATATCGGCGATCAGATTGTTTTTGTTGGAGTGTCGAGTGCGCATCGAGGCGCCGCGTTTGAAGCGTGTGAATTCATCATGGATTACTTGAAAACCAAAGCACCGTTTTGGAAGAAAGAACGCACGACACAAGAGACTCGCTGGGTTGAGTCGAGAGACTCCGATGCCAAAGCTGCCGAGCGCTGGCAAAACAAATAATTGTCTTTAAACGCCTTTCTATTCTGAAAGGCGTTTTTTTAGCGGTCGTTTTAATTGTCGAGTTGGTGAATGGTGCCACGTTGACGATTTTTTGCGTGAAATAACGCTTTGTCGGCGATAGACACCATTTTTTCCGCGCTCATTGTTTCATTGGATGCCTGACAGAATTTCAGCCCAATGGTCACCGTAACTTGGTCAGAAATCGTCGACGCGGGGTGAGGCAGGTTGAGATCAACTATGGCATGGCGGAGTGCTTGTGCTCGACGCATGACCTCATCAGCTGTGATGTCTGGTAGAAAAGCGAGAAACTCATCCCCTCCATAGCGAAAGCATAAATCGTTCGAATTTGCCCATTGTAGAATGGCTTGGGAAACGGACTTCAATGCGAGGTCGCCTTGCAGGTGGCCAAAGTGATCGTTGTATTGCTTAAAACAATCTATGTCTATCATTAAAATGGCGGAGTTAGTCTCGCGTAGCTTGGTCAGCTCGAGCGCATCAGGCAAGAGAGCATCGAGTGCGTAACGGTTGTACAACTGGGTGAGGTGATCCATAAAGGTGAGCTTTTCCAGCTCGAGTTGCTGCTTTGCTAACATGTCTAAAGTGCGTTTAAATTCTGAAATGTTGCGTACTGTCCACAGCACCAGTTCTGTTTCTGGTAACGGTATGACTAAGGCGCTGAAATACTGCACTTCAGTTGGCCCTTCAACACCATCAAAGCAGACAAGCTCTTTAGGATCCAGAGAATACTCGAGCTCAGCAGGTGCTTGACTCTCAACCACATCGACAATCACTTGGCTAAACCAGACCGCCTTATCTGCGGGCAAAACTTGATACTGATTTAAGCCGACCAGCGCCGAAGGGTTATGGTGACGTTTTACGTCGCGACCACCCCACGCCTCAACGTAAGTGCCACTTTTATTGATTAAAAACGTTGGCTCGGGCAAAGACTCAAACACTGTGTGCATTGTGTCCGGGTGATTAGCGATGGTCGAAGCAAAGGTAGAGGTCACTCAAACTAGCCCTTACAGTTTTACACTTATAACTATAGTTTAGACAGTGATTGATAACCTGTTACTCAACTAAGGTACTAATTATGAGAAAGCGCACAGTAAAAAGAGCCTTCGTGATCGCCCTGATAGTGGGAACCATTTTGAATCTAATTAATCAGTGGGACGTTTTGCTCTCGAGCTCCGAGTTTAACTGGCTTAAAGGCCTGCTGACTTACTGTGTGCCCTTTATTGTATCAATAGTGAGCAGTTGGTTGGCAGAGCGTGAACTAAAGCAGCAGAAGCCTAATTGTTAAGTTGATAGGTTAGAACAATTGTAAAAATTGGTGATTTCCATTTAGTAAAATCAAGAAATTAGACAACAATTACAGTAACAGCAGCGTTGCTTGCACGTTAAGGAGACAATAATGGAATCACTAAAAGTAAAAGACTACATGACACTGCAAGCGGTAACCTTTACCCCTGATATGTCATTGAGTGCTGCCTTAGACAAAGTTCTAGACTCTCGCTATTTGGGCGGTCCTGTTATCAACGAGCAGAAAGAAGTGATCGGCTTTCTTTCCGGTCAAGATTTACTCGATAAACTGATAAAAGTGTCTTACTACTGCCAAGATACCCACATCGTTTCAGATTGTATGCACTCAGAAGTTCTGTCTGTCACATCCGAAACTTCGATTATCGAACTGGCGGATATGATGAAAGTCGGTAAACCCAAGGTTTATCCTGTAATTGATGCTGGGAAGCTGGTTGGTATCATTACCCGCCGAGATGTACTCAGAGCGATTGGCAAAAATATTGATGAATGTTTCAAACATCCAGTTTAGTATCTGTTACAGAATGTTAACTAAAGAGGCGCAACTAGCGCCTCTTATTGTATGAGTTAGATAAATACAGATGACAGACCAAAGTGCAAAATTCGTAGAAGGTTCGACCATGCGCCACATCTTAGTGATGTCAGGTGCAGGCTCGGTAGGATTAATGGCTCTGTTTGTCGTCGACCTGCTTGATATGCTGTTCATCAGTATGCTGGGGCAGGTCGAATTAGCGGCAGCAGTCGGTTTTGCTGGAACATTGGTATTCTTTTCCACCTCGATATCGATAGGTACCTCGATAGCGATGGGCGCTTTGGTGTCTAAGGCGATTGGTGCGAAACAACGCGACCACGCACGAATGCTCGCCACCAGCGTGATGGCGACGGCGTTTGTGATTAGTAGTGTTGTCAGTACCTTGATGTATGTTTTCATTCCTGAGTTGGTCGCGGCTATCGGTGCGAAAGGCTTTGTCGCGGAGCGTGCAGAGGCGTACTTGAGCATTATTATTCCAAGTGGTCCGTTTTTGGCTGTCGCAATGTCAGCAGGGGCTGGACTTCGAGCTGCTGGGGATGCTAAACGTTCGATGTGGGCAACCCTATCTGGCGGTATCGTCAACGCTATTCTTGACCCTTTGTTTATCTTCGGTTTTGGTTGGAATGTAGAAGGGGCTGCCTTGGCGTCGGTGTTCGCCCGTTTTACCGTGTTATTTGTGTCAATTTACCCTTTGATTCGTATACATCAACTGGTTGCACCTTTGGTGTTTAGTGGTTGGCGTATGAACCTTAAAGCGATCCTTATGATTGCCGTCCCTGCGATCATCACCAACATAGCGACACCAATTGGGAACGCGATAGTTACCACATCGATTGCGCAGTATGGCGAAGACTTTGTAGCCGGTTTTGCCGTTATCGGTCGATTAACTCCGGTATGTTTTGCGGTTATCTTTGCCTTGTCTGGTGCGGTAGGCCCTATCATCGGCCAGAATTTTGGGGCTGAACGATTTGATCGCGTAAAAGAAACTTTAAACAACTCCTTGTTGGTCACGACGATATACACGGTATGCGTTTGTTTGATCCTCTACTTGGTTCAAGACTTAGTGATTCAAAGTTTCAGTCTGAAAGGGGATGCGGCGATCATTGTGGCTGCGTTTTGTACCTATGTTGCCTTGAGCTTTATCTTTAATGGTGCGCAGTTCGTTGCCAATACCTCGTTCAATAATTTAGGTAAGCCACTCTATTCTACCGCGTTAAACTTAGGTAAAGCGACGTTAGGCACCTTACCGTTTGTCTATTTGGGGTCACAGTGGTTTGGTGCGCTTGGTGTCCTGTACGGTCAAGCGCTAGGTTCGGTTGTATTTGGCATTCTTGCCGTCATCGTGCTTAGAAAGCACATTGCCGATCTCACTCAAGGGATGGCGCCAGAGGAGTTGGCAGAAGACCCGTCAATCACCAGTGTGAACAGTCAACCTTTCTGCAGCCATGATGCAGTGTTAATAGAGGATGTCGCAGCTGGTGGTGAAAAATCAGTTAAGTAAAAAAGTGTTTGACCTTGGAGTAGACTCCAAGGTTTAAGCTTAAGGTGTACATTAAATGGAGAGACGACTATGTGCACCAAACATAAAGCTTGCCGCTCAGAGAAAGTGGCGCTAAACCCTTCTCAAGTTGGCTCATGTTCCAGTCCGAAGATCAGCAATATTCAAATGGCTGACGTGTCGAGTAAAGACGCAGGCTGCTGCAGTTCAAGTACGTGCAGCAGTGGGAGTGACCCGAGTGATGAGGAAAGTGACGCCAGTCCCTCATCGGACGCACGATTTACTCACAGTTGGAAAGTTCTGGGCATGGACTGTCCAGCTTGCGCTAAAAAAATAGAAACCGCGGTATCTAAAGTATCGGGCGTGATTGATGCCAAAGTCCTGTTCGCGACCGAAAAGCTGGTGGTTAACACCAATCATGCGGATGTTGCAATCAGCATAGAACAAGCCATTATCGAGACAGGCTTCCGCTTTACCAGTCCAAATGATAGAACGCCCCCTTCACCGCAAGAAAGTGGGTGGCTCGCGATTATTCGTCAAAACAGCCAAATCATCGCGATTGCCAGCGCCATGCTACTCGCGATGATGATCAAACCAAGTTTTCCTCAAGTCAGTGAGTGGCTGTTTGTCCTTACCTGTTTAGCGGGCTTGTATCCGATTGGCCGCAAAGCTATATCGTTAGCCAAATCGGGTACCCCGTTTGCCATAGAAACCTTAATGAGCGTCGCAGCGCTAGGGGCACTTTACTTAGGTGAGACAGTCGAAGCCGCCATGGTTCTGCTGCTGTTTTTAATTGGTGAACGTTTAGAAGCTTTTGCCGCCTCAAGAGCGCGAAGCGGCGTACAGTCTTTGATGGAACTGGTCCCGGAAAATGCGGTTCAAATTATCGATGGTCAGCGTGTTGAAGTGTCGGTTAGTGAACTGACACCCGGTGACGTCATTGAAGTCTCCCCAGGCTCTCGATTGCCAGCAGATGGTCGTTTGTTAGATGGATTAGCGAGTTTCGATGAGAGTGCACTCACGGGAGAGTCGATCCCAGTAGAGCGTTTTGAAGGTGAATCTGTCATGGCTGGAGCTGTGGTAGTGGATCGCGTAGTACGCTTTACCATCACCTCTAAGCAGGGTGAAAACGCAATCGATAGAATTCTGCACCTTATTGAAGAAGCTGAATCTCGCAAAGCACCATTGGAGCGCTTCCTCGATAAGTTTAGCCGCTGGTACACACCGTTAATGATGGTGGTTGCATTGCTGGTGATCGTCACACCACCTCTGCTTTTTGCGCAGCCGTGGGAAACTTGGGTTTATCGAGGTCTTGCTCTGTTGCTTATTGCGTGCCCATGCGCCCTAGTGATTTCGACTCCTGCAGCGATTACCTCTGGCCTTGCTGCGGCAGCTCGTCGTGGCGCATTGATTAAAGGTGGTGCGGCACTGGAGCAGCTTGGTCGAGTCGAGACCATCGCGTTTGATAAAACTGGGACTCTGACCAAAGGCAAACCTGAAGTGACGGATATCGTCGCATTCGACAACATTAGCCAGGAGCAGCTATTAGCCAAAGTTGCAGCGATTGAAGTTGGCTCAAGTCATCCTCTTGCGGTTTCGGTGGTGAAAAAAGCGCAGTCTCTAAATCTGGAAATTGCGGAAGCAACGGATAAACAAGCTTTGGTTGGTAGTGGGGTACAAGGCATAGTAGGTGGCACCTTATACCAAGTGATGTCGCCAAGTAAATTGACGATTGAGCTCGCTTCACCGCTTGTTGAGCAGATTGAGGGATTAGAGCAACAAGGCAAAACGGTAGTTGTTGCGGTTGCCGATGGCTCAAAAGTGATTGGCTTGATCGCTTGGCAAGACACTTTAAGAGCTGATGCAGCTGACGCGGTTCAAGCGTTAAAAGACCTTGGTATTAATGCGCTTATGTTGACAGGGGACAACCCTCGCAGTGCACAAGCGATAAGCAATAAAATTGGCATCGATTTCAAAGCCAGCTTGTTACCAAAGGACAAAGTGACCTATGTTGAACAGCTGTCAGCGAATGGGCATGTAGCCATGGTTGGGGATGGCATTAATGATGCGCCAGCGATGAAGGCTTCCAGCATAGGTATTGCTATGGGGGGAGGTACGGACGTTGCACTTGAAACCGCAGATGCTGCCATCACGCACAACCGACTGATTGAGCTAGCTGGTATGATTGAGCTTTCACGTGCCACTTTAAACAATATTCGCCAGAACGTAGCGTTAGCCTTAGGCTTGAAGGCGGTTTTCCTTGTCACCAGTTTGTTGGGTATAACTGGGTTATGGGTAGCGGTATTAGCGGACAGCGGTGCCACTGCGATCGTCACGCTCAATGCGTTGCGTTTGCTTAAGTTCAAATCAAACCATGATTAATGAGTAACTAAAAACGCCTTGTTTAATAACCCTCGTAGTTTGATGCGAGGGTTATTTTTTATGCAACTCGAGCAGCCTATTTGCTAAAAAATGTGACGCAAACCGATTTTATGTGCAATGGTGAAATGCATTACCTACATTGTTGTGAAGTTTGTCACTCTTTAGTGCGCAAGAGTTCGTTAGAGTAGTTCCTGTACCCGATGAATTTATAGAGTGAAACGAGCTGTCAAAATCTAAATCGATTTCACCCAATTAAGGAGCCCCCTATGTCTCAAGCCGTATTCCACCTTGGTGTTACTGAAGCCGATCTTGCTGGTGCAACATTAGCGATTATTCCAGGTGATCCAGCGCGTGTACAAAAAATTGCTGAAGAAATGGAAAACCCTGTTTTTCTAGCGAGCCACCGCGAGTACACACTTTACCGCGCTGAGCTTGATGGTAAGCCTGTTGTTGTATGTTCGACAGGTATTGGTGGTCCTTCTACCTCTATCGCGGTTGAAGAACTTGCTCAGTTGGGTGTACGTACTTTCCTTCGTGTTGGTACGACTGGCGCTATTCAGCCTCATGTTAATGTCGGTGATATGATCGTATCCACGGGTTCTGTTCGTCTTGACGGTGCAAGTTTACACTTCGCTCCAATGGAATTCCCTGCAGTTGCTGATTTTGAAGTTGCTACAGCAATGAAAGCGGCGGTTGAAGAGTCTGGTGCGACGGTTCACATGGGCGTAACGGCATCAAGCGATACTTTCTACCCAGGTCAAGAGCGCTACGATACGTTCTCTGGTCGCGTAGTGAAACGTTTCCAAGGTTCAATGCAAGAGTGGCAGGACATGGGCGTACTTAACTTTGAGATGGAATCTGCAACACTACTGACTATGTGTGCAAGTTCTGGTCTTAAAGCGGGTTGTGTAGCGGGTGTTATCATCAACCGCACACAGAAAGAGATCCCAGATCACTCAACGCTTAAAGAGACAGAAGCACGTTCAATCAAAGTGGTTGTAGAAGCGGCTCGCAAAATGCTTTAAGGCTTGCGCTAGTTAGCTCAATCCAATAGAAAAACCTCAATCATGGCTAGCCAGATTGAGGTTTTTTAGTATTCAAATTCAGTGTTCAGTTACGCAACAAACTCTTCTGAATCTGGGCGGTTGGTGAACTGAACGCCGTTTAAGAAATCACACAGTAGTTGGTCGTCACACACTTTGTAATTCTTGTTGTTCGGTTTACGGAAGTAAGCACCAACTTCATACTTGCTTAAGCTCACACCCATTAGCTCGAGGACGTCCAAAACCTCTTCTGCTTTCATATTCAGTGCGATTCGCAACTTCATGAAAATCATGTTGTTGGTTAACGTTTGCTCTGGCTTTGGTTGCTCACCTTCTTTCTTCCCACGCTTTAGGTTGATGAAACCGTTTAGAAAAAGCGCAAGCTCCTTGTCCTTCATTTTCGTCGCCGATTTATCTGAATCCGCTTTTAGCCAGTTATTCACTTGGTTGGGTGCTACCGCACATTCCGCTTGCTCAAACGCTTTAATAATCTGAGCGTTTTTAAGATTGAGTGAATGCTGAATACGGCGCAAAATTTCATTGTTAGTCACAGGGATTGCTCTTTAGTGGAAGGCCAAGGTCGACCGGATATTTGTCGCTAGGGACTTTAGCAAAGATGTTACACGGGTGACAGCAATAAAATGAGCGCCAATGAGCGGCTCCTCAGTGAGAAGAGAGTCGCGGGTACAAAATAGGGCACTAAAGCGTGCCCATGTTTTTTATCACCGCTTCTATCATGCGAGGGCGATTTTTGGCAAAGGTTGGTACAGGCTTTCCGTCATGTCGGAAAGCATCTGATCATACACTTGTGAAATCACCAAAGAGATATCGGTTGTCAATTGGTACAGTTCATCGTTGTTGGCATAAATTGCTTCGCCCGCGCTGATTTCACTAAGCTGATGCATGGCTTTTGAGCTAAGTGGCGACGCAACAGAAAGCGGGCTAACAATGGATAATTGATTGAGTTTTCGTCTGGTTTTGTCACAGTAGTACTTCACCCGCATTTCACCTTCAGGGTAATGGCGATCTTGAATGGAAATACGCAGTTGCGTCAGTACTTCCATCGCATCCAAAACTTGCTGCCAATTCATATGGTATTCGTCGCTGATGTCCTCCCTGCCTGATTCAATCAACCAAGCGATAGCGATCTCGTCCATCAAGAACATGCAATGACGTATTGTTTTTCCATGTATGACCTGATTTCTTGCGATGTTTCGCTCTGTCCATTCCTTATGCAGCGCTTTAAGCTTTAGTTGGAAAATTCGATACATGGGCTTGTTTTCGAATTGGGCGTTAGCGATGAGTAAGTTTGAATACTCCATCATCGAATCATAAACCTCGGCTAATGTTGATTCTACCGTTTCTGGATTTTGACGTGATAATGCTTGGTGGGTCACCGAGCGATGCTGACGGCTCAATAGAAGAAGCTGTCGCAACAGAACTAACGTTTCAAACTTGCGCTCCAAGCCCGTATTACGTTTGCGAGAGAAATAGAACAGTGCGAGTAGCACTCCGATTGAAATTATCATTGACCATAGCACTAGCATAACCAACTCCTTGTTATGTTTTACCTATAAAGTGGTAGAGCAGCTTTGGTGCCAAAATTAAAGTGCTTAATTATTAATGGCTTAGTTTTTTGTGAGGTAAGGGGTGAACCGTGTTGGTGCAGGTACAGCACCGAAAATGTGAGTTCACGCATAAAAAAAGCCCTGCTCATTGAGCAGGGCTTTCGATTGATGGGCTGCGATTACATCACACGCATACCTGGTTGTGCGCCTTCGTGTGGCTCTAGGATCCAAAGGTCACTGCCGCCCGGGCCCGCAGCTAGGATCATGCCTTCCGACATACCAAACTTCATCTTACGAGGCTTAAGGTTTGCCACCATGACGGTTAGCTTGCCTTCCAGCTCTTCAGGTTTGTACGCAGACTTAATGCCAGAGAATACCTGACGAGTTTCACCACCGATGTCCAATTGGAACTTAAGCAGTTTGTTTGCTTTTGGCACTTCTTCACAAGAGATGATGCGCGCAATACGCATATCAACGGCTGCAAAAGCATCAAACTCAATTTCATCTGCGATTGGATCTTTATCTAGTTCCGTTTGGTTCGCTTTGTTCTTAGCGGCTTCTGCTGCTTCTTTTGCTGCAACTTCTGCCGCTGCATCTTCTTTAGATGCTTCAACCATCGCTTCTACCTTCTTCGGATCGATGCGGTTGAATAGCGCTTTGAACTTAGTGATTTCGTGATCAGTCAGCGGAGCCGCAACACCTTCCCAAGTCAGCTCTTCGTTTAAGAATGCTTCAGTGCGTGCAGCAAGCTCTGGCATCACTGGTTTTAGGTAAGTCATCAGAACGCGGAATAGGTTAATACCCACAGAACAGATATCTTGTAGCTCTTGGTCTTTACCTTCTTCTTTCGCAACAACCCACGGTGCTTTCTCATCAACGTATTGGTTTGCTTTGTCTGCCAGTGCTGTGATTTCACGAATGGCACGACCAAATTCACGAGTCTCGTAAAGCTCTGCGATGCGATCCGCCGCCGCTGCGAATTCGTTGTAAAGCTCAGGCTCTGCAAAGTTAGCAGATAGCTTGCCTTCAAAACGCTTAGTGATGAAGCCAGCATTACGTGATGCTAGGTTAACAATCTTGTTTACCACGTCAGCGTTAACGCGCTGAGTGAAGTCTTCAAGGTTAAGGTCTAGGTCATCGATACGGCTGTTTAGTTTCGCTGCGTAGTAGTAACGTAGACATTCTGGGTCTAAATGATCTAGGTAAGTCGCTGCCTTGATGAAGGTGCCTTTTGACTTAGACATCTTGGCACCGTTTACGGTGACGTAGCCGTGGACAAACACGTTGTCTGGTTTACGGAAACCGCTGCCTTCTAGCATTGCTGGCCAGAATAGAGAGTGGAAGTAAACAATGTCTTTACCGATGAAGTGGTAAAGTTCTGTTGAGCTGTCTTTGTTCCAATACTCATCGAAATCTAGGTCATCACGCTTGTCACACAGGTTTTTGAATGAACCCATGTAACCGATAGGAGCGTCTAGCCATACGTAGAAGAACTTGTCTTTCTCACCTGGGATCTCGAAACCGAAGTATGGTGCGTCGCGAGAGATGTCCCACTGTTGCAGACCAGACTCAAACCACTCTTGCATCTTGTTCGCCGTTTCAGCTTGTAGTGAGCCAGAACGTGTCCACTCTTGGAGCATGCTTTCGAACTGAGGTAGATCGAAGAAGAAGTGCTCAGAGTCTTTCATTACTGGGGTTGCACCAGAAACGGCTGATTTAGGATCGATCAGCTCAGTTGGGCTGTACGTCTCACCACAGTTGTCACAGTTATCACCGTATTGGTCTTCTGACTTACACTTAGGACAGGTACCTTTTACGAAACGATCCGGTAGGAACATCTCTTTCTCAGGATCGAAAAGCTGAGAGATAGTGCGGCTAGAGATAAAACCGTTCTTCTTAAGCTCAAGGTAGATGTGAGAAGCGAGTTCACGGTTCTCTTCTGAGTGTGTGCTGTGGTAGTTATCAAAGCTAATATCGAAGCCAGCGAAGTCTTTTTGGTGCTCTTCACTTACTGCAGCGATCATCTCTTCTGGCGTAATACCCATCTGTTGTGCTTTTAGCATGATTGGCGTGCCGTGAGCATCGTCAGCACAGATGAAGTTTACAGTGTTGCCACGTAGGCGTTGGTATCGAACCCAGATGTCAGCTTGAATGTGTTCAAGCATATGACCTAGGTGAATTGAACCGTTAGCGTACGGAAGGGCACAAGTTACCAAAAGTTTTCTTGGATCAGTCGCCATACTTAATATTCGCTTCTAATGATGTATAAAAAAATAGAGAGTAATACTACCTTATCCCACCAGTGACTCCAAGGTGTGAGCGACTGTAATACCCTAGTTTTTTCAGGGTTCAGTATCGGCCAGTGGAGTGTTACGATTAGATGCATAAGGAGGACCTATGCGTCAGTTCACTTCAAAGCAAGATTTTTGTGATTGGTTAAACCAATTTGAGCACTCAAGCCTAGCGCCCGAGTGGGCATCGATACCCAATGTTGTCTCAGTAGCAAGTAATGGATTTAAGATTCAGCTGCCCTTTGCTGTCAACCAGCTAGATAAAGATTTGGCTGAGTGGATTTCGTCTCAGCAGGCAAAGAGGGAAGTCGCTGCTTTTCACTGCGACATTGAAGTTGCACCAAAAGCCTTGCAAACCAACGTGAGCGCAGAGGTTAAAGGGGTAAAAAACATCATCGCGGTGACCTCGGCAAAGGGAGGTGTGGGAAAATCAACCACATCCGTGAACCTAGCGTTGGCGATCGCACGTTCCGGAGCCAAGGTCGGGTTGCTCGACGCCGATATTTACGGCCCTTCAGTACCTATGATGCTAGGGCAGATGAACGCCTCTCCTGAAGTTAGAGAAAACAAGTGGATGCAGCCGATAGCGTGCCATGGTATTTATACCCACTCGATTGGCTACCTTGTGTCTAAAGATGAAGCGGCCATTTGGCGTGGCCCGATGGCAGCAAAAGCGCTTGCTCAACTGCTGAACGAAACCGAGTGGCCGGAGCTGGACTATTTGATCATTGATATGCCACCTGGTACCGGTGATATTCAACTGACGCTTGCACAGCAAGTTCCGGTGACCGGTGCGGTTATCGTCACTACGCCTCAAGATTTGGCTCTAGCGGATGCTCGTAAAGGGGCGGCCATGTTTAACAAAGTCGATGTGCCAGTTGTTGGCTTAGTGGAGAATATGAGTTACCACATCTGCAGTCACTGTGGTGAAAAAGAGCACATCTTTGGCGCTGGTGGGGCGGAGAAAATGTCCCACGAGTATGGGCTCGATCTGCTGGCTCAAGTGCCGTTGCATATTCACGTGCGTGAAGATATTGACAAGGGTAAGCCGACGGTCGTGGCAAGGCCGGATTCAGAGCATGCAAGCTGTTACTTAGCAATGGCGGAGTCGATCTGTTCGCGCTTATACTGGCAGGGTAGGGTTAAGCCTGACGCTATCCAGTTCACTATGATTGAATAGCACAACTGCTCGATAATTGGACGCTTTTTCAGCGTCCAATTTTGTTCTTATTCTTTGTAATCGTTTGCGTTTATTTCTTTTATTCCATTTCTTCAATTGAGCCACATCGCGACTGGCAACTGCTGCCCGAACTCCCTATAATCAGGCGGTTTACCTAAAATAGTCCTAATACGCAGAGCTCATGACAGCGAGCACTGCTAGTATTAGCATATGACACCAATCTAATTCATCGGGTGCAAGAATAATGTCTGATAATAATCAATGCGTCATCGTCGGTATTGCTGGCGCGTCTGCTTCGGGAAAAAGTTTAATCGCGAGCACTATCTATAACGAACTTCGTGAGAAAGTGGGCGATCATCAAATTGGTGTGATTACGGAAGATTGCTACTACAACGATCAGGGCCACCTGAGCATGGAAGAGCGTGTAAAAACTAACTACGACCACCCGAGCGCGCTTGATCATGATTTATTGTGCGAGCACCTAGAGCAATTAGTTAAAGGTGAAGCAGTAGAAGTTCCAGAGTATAGTTACACTGAACACACTCGCACTGATACGACAACGACAATGACACCAAAGAAGGTGATCATTCTTGAAGGTATCTTGCTACTTACTGACCCTCGTCTGCGTGATTTAATGCATGCAACGGTATTTATGGATACGCCACTAGATATCTGTCTGCTACGCCGTGTGAAGCGTGACGTGGAAGAGCGTGGCCGTACCATGGACTCTGTACTAAAACAGTACCAAGAGACCGTTCGTCCTATGTTTATGCAATTCATTGAGCCTTCTAAACAATATGCCGACATCATTGTTCCTCGTGGCGGTAAAAACCGCATCGCGATTGATGTACTAAAAGCGCATATTGCAAAACTTCTGAAAGCATAATCGCTTAGCTAGCTCTAAAGCTTTATTTTTTATCAGATAAGTGGCACTTTAGGTGCCACTTTCTCTTTTATGGTCCACAGAAAGTTTGAGTGATCATTTATACTTGGAAGCAGCGGAGTAACAGCGAAACGCTCATTCACCAAACAAGGATAATTCTAATGAAGAAACTGTTCCTCTTTGTGGCGATTCCTATCGTTGCAATTTTAGGTGCCATTTTGGCCCTCGTCTTGTTAGTTAACCCAAATCAGTTTAAACCTATGATTGTCGAGCAAGCTAAGCTTCAAACGGGCTTAGATTTGGCGATAGAAGGCGACATCGGTTGGAAATTTTTCCCATCTATCGGCTTTGAGCTAGGCCAGACTGAACTGCGTAACCCAGAAGGCTTCAGCCAACTCAATATGTTGAAAGTTGACTCAGCGATGATTGAAGTGTCCGTTACGCCACTGTTTAGTAAGCAGCTTGAGATCGGTAACATAGTGCTTGATGGTGCGCAAGTTTCGATCGAAACACTAAAAGATGGTCGTAAAAATATTGATGCGTTGACTAAAGCGCAAAGTGCGCAAGCGGAGCAGCCTCAAGCACAGCAAGAGACTGCACCTGCCAATTCAGAGCCGAAAGCGGATGACTCTTCACCGGCAGCGGAGTGGACAATTCACCTTGCTGGTGTCTCTATTTCAAATGCTGCTGTAGATGTTCAAGATCTCCAAGCGGGCAGCTTCACTAAACTGTACGACGTCAATTTATCTCTCTCTGAATTCGAGTTTAATCGTTGGGTTAGTGCGGACTTTGGCGCGAAAGGTGAGTTGAATCAGCAAAAATTCGCCACACAAGGTCACGCTGAGTTCAATTTGGCTAAAGGTTTCGCGGAGTTTGCTTTGCGTAACATTGAGTTGGATAGTAGCTTCAGTGATCCGAGCACACAGATGGATAGCATTAAGCTGTCGCTGGACACCTTTGAATTCGATAAAGCCAATCAGCTCAGCTATGCCCTAAAAGGAAAAGCGGCGGAACTGGCAATCGATATGAAGGGTTCTGCTTCACTCACAGTGGACAAAGTGATTTCTAAGCTAGAGATGAGCGCGCTTACATTGGATGCCAACTTAGAGGGTGATAGTTTGCCACAGTCACCAATGAAGGTTGATATGGCATCAGATCTGACGTTCGACCTCACTAAGAGCCATTTGAGCTTTGTATTACAGTCACTCACCGCGAACGCTTTGGCGTTTGATGGTAAAGCGGATATTACCCTGGCTGATATTCCAAAAGTGCGTTTCTCTTTACACAGCCCAAATATCGACTTAGATGAATTTTTAGGTTTGAAGCAAGCTTCTGCGAAACCAGCTGAATCGGACCAGACCGCACCTCAAGAGTCAAGTAAGCCAGCAAGTGTAGAAAAAGAAGTGGAGCCTGACTTGAGCGCTCTGAAAACGCTCGATGTGCAAGGCAAGGTCACCATTGATAAGTTCAAAGCGAACAATGCTCATATGCAAGAAGTGAAGGCGAGCTTCCTGATTAATCGTGGTATTGCAGAGCTAACGTCTTTCAGCTCGAAACTTTATCAAGGTACCATCAGTGCCACTGCAAAGCTTGATGGTCGCAAGTCACCGGCTAGTTACACCGTCCAAAAGCGAATCAAGAACGTGCATGTTCAGCCACTACTTAAAGATGTGGCTGATAATGACCAGCTTGAAGGGACTGGTACCATCAATGTAGACCTTAAAGGTAAGAGCTTAACGCCAACAGGTATTCAAAGTAACTTAGTGGGTACCGTAGCGATTAACTTTGCTGATGGTGCGGTAAACGGCATTAACGTAGCCAAGTTGATTCGTGAAAATTATGCACGATTCAAAGGTCAAAAGCTTGAGGAAGAAGACAGCGTACAAAAAACTGACTTCAGTGCTATGACAGCGACACTTAAGTTAAACAAAGGAAATGTTTCTACCAACGACCTAAGCATGCAATCGCCGCTGCTGCGCATTCGTGGTAAAGGGGATGCGAACTACATTAAACAGACGGTTGATTTTACGATCAGTACATCGATTGTCGGTTCACTGGAAGGTCAAGGTGGTAAAGATATTGATGATCTAAGAGATATCACTATTCCGATTAACATTTCTGGTGAGTGGTCAAAGCCTAAGTACAAACTTGTGTTTGATGATGTGCTTAAGCAAAAAGCGGAAAAAGAGATTGACCGTGGCGTTGAGAAACTGACCGACAAAATTAAAGATGAAGAGACCAAAGAAGCGGTAAACAGCTTAATCAAAGGTTTATTTAACTAGGCATCTAGAAATAAAAAATGGCGCTCAAATGAGCGCCATTTTTTTGTTTATATTCTCTACCAATCGACCCCTTTGAGGGCTTTAACGCCAGATTCAAACGCGTGCTTAACGTTCTTCACTTCAGATACCGTATCGGCCATTTCAATCAAAGTACGGTGAGCTCCACGGCCTGTAATGACGACAGATTGCATCTTGGGGCGGTTATTCAGCGCTTCAACAACCTCATCAAGATCAATGTAACCGTAGCTGACCATGTAGGTCAGTTCGTCAAACAACACCACATCTATCGAGTCATCTTGCAGCATGCGCTTACATTCTTGCCAAACAATCTGCGCCGCTTCAGTATCCGCGGTTTTATTCTGGGTTTCCCAAGTAAATCCAGTTGCCATGACTTGGAACTCGACGCCTAACGTTTCCAAAAGGTTGCGCTCACCGTTGTCCCAGGTTCCTTTAATAAACTGGGCAACTGAACACTTCAGCCCATGGCCGACTGCGCGGGCAACGGTGCCAAACCCTGATGTTGATTTACCTTTCCCGTTACCAGTGATAATCAGTAGCAAGCCTTTTTCTTCCTGAGCAGCCGCGACTTTTGCGTCTACTTGCTCTTTCACTTTTTGCTGTCTCGCTTTGTGACGGGCTTCTTTATTGCTTTCGGAGCTCATGGTAAATCCTTTTTTAATTCATCTATCTGTCGCTATCATAGCGCATCAAGTCATTGGCAAACACCTTACAATTTTATGGGTAATGTTAGCTATAGGGGAAGTTTTGATGGTAAAGAAAGTACTTGTCGTTTGTATGGGCAACATCTGCCGTTCTCCAACCGGTGAAGCGATATTACGGGCAAAAGCAAAGCAGCGAGACATAGCGCTGACGGTTGATTCAGCAGGCACCATTGGTTATCACCAAGGTAACCCTCCTGATTCACGCTCGAGAGCCGCTGGTGAAAAAAGGGGATATTCATTTAAAGGTATTCGCTCTCGCAAAGTTGTCGCTGCCGATTTTGATGAGTTTGACCTGATTTTAGCGGCAGATAACGCCAACCTAGACGATTTGAGGGCGCAATGTCCAGAACATCAACGACACAAGCTGAGATTGTTCTTGAGCTTTGGGGATTCTAATTATGACGAAATACCTGACCCCTATTACGGAGGAGATCAAGGGTTTGAACTGGTACTCGATCTGATAGAAGAAGCAAGCGAAGCTATTTTGCAGCAGCTTTAACCTTTATGCGGCCATGACTCGGCCGCTAAAGTAATCATTCGATACAATGTACTCGGTATTACGGATAAGCTCATCCTGAATTTCAGCCCAATGCATCGAATCATGTTCGACCGCAGGCACCACACCGCCAACACGAATATTAAATGGGGTTAATTGCTTTGCCCAACTCTGGGTGAAGCCAGCAACCATAGAGGTTGCGTTATCAAAACCAGAGAGGTCTTGATAATCGTGATGTGAAATGACATTGACGATGACTCCATTTTTCTTCTCTTCTCGCATCCGTTCGGCCGTCGCTTGACCAAAAGTAAAAAGGGTCGCTGCCATTAATGACAATCGTTGAGTAAATACCGCGCTAGCGGAGTGATCAAAGATATTAGGCATAGCTTGCACTGTGATGGCGTTGATCAGCACGTCAGGGGAACGACGTATTTCTTGATCAATGAAATCGAACAGAGCTTGGGTAGAGTCCATGGAGTGATCGGGGATGGCGAATTGGTAGATACTTTGCGAGATGTCACAGCATTGCTGATAAGCCTCACTTAATTGGGCGGAGGCTTTATCGCACAATATGACCGTGGCTCCAAGCGACGCAAAGTGTCGAGCCATTGTGCTGCCTAGCTGAGTGCCAGCTGACGTCACTAAAACCACCGAACTGTTTATATTCATTGGCATTCCCCTTATGACCAATCAACGCAAAGTTGTCCACATAGCATGGTAGATTAGCTGTGACTTATGTGTGAATAAGCTCAAATTAATCCATCACATCATCCAGTAATACGCGTTTCTTTGCGGTCTTTCACACTAAAGGGGAGGTTTAATGAATCTGTAAGAAATTTAAGACAGCAAGTTTGTGATCTGACTAGAAAAGCGTTGCACTAAGCTTGTGCAGATATCTGGAAATTACGCTGTGCAGTGACAAGTTGTGTGTACAAATCAGCAGGCATTAGTGCTTTAGGCTCTTTTTCGGCCAGTTTGCGACGTTGATGCCCTGATAAGTTATGGTACAGCTCCTCTGGAAGATCGTGGGTAGCTTCTGGCATATAGGAGAGTGCATCCGGTTTAAGATAGTGACTCAGTTTTGCACTTGGCAGACCAGAGCTGTGAAACAGTTCAGCTTGTGATGCGGATATTTCGTAAGAGCTTTGATCAGAACGAAGTGGTTGCGGAGCCGGCAGTTCAAATCGCTTACGAAGCATCTGTTCGCTAGAGTCAAGCTGTTCGACTTTCTCCACTGGGGTGTTATCTCGGACGTCATCAGAGAACATCGACAAGATAAGCGCAAAATCAGCACGACGACCTTCGTGGACAGCATGGTTGATACCCGTGCCGAACTGAAGTTCGTTGATAATGCTCGCTTTGTCTAAAGTATGGATTTGCATACATGCCCTCGTCTGATGCTTTTATAGCGACGACAAGCAGTGAAACTTTAGTGAAATTACTGATGGAAAAGAAAAAAGCCAGCTAAATGCTGGCTTTTTAAGCGACTAAATTCCAAATCCAAAGGGGAAAGGATTATTTTGCTAGGTTCTCTGCAACGAAGTCCCAGTTAACTAGCGCCCAGAACGCGTTCATGTAATCTGGACGAACGTTACGGAAATCGATGTAGTACGCGTGTTCCCATAGGTCAACAGTTAGAAGTGGTGTAGTACCTTCTTCTGTTAGAGGAGTTGCAGCGTTAGACGTGTTAACGATTTCTAGAGAGCCATCAGCTTTCTTAACAAGCCAAGTCCAAGATGAACCGAAGTTGTTGATCGCAGAGTCAGTGAATTTTGCTTTGAACTCTTCGAAAGAACCGAATGCTGCGTTAATTGCTTCAGCAACTGCACCTGTTGGCTCACCACCAGCGTTTGGCGCTAGACAGTGCCAGTAGAACGTGTGGTTCCAGATTTGTGCTGCGTTGTTGAATACGCCACCAGTAGAAGTCTTGATGATGTCTTCTAGAGATTTACCTTCAAACTCAGTACCAGGGATTAGGCCGTTAAGCTTAACAACGTAAGTGTTGTGGTGTTTACCGTGGTGGAAATCTAGAGTCTCAGCTGAGATATGTGGTTCTAGTGCGTCTTTTGCGTAAGGAAGAGCTGGTAGTTCAAATGCCATTGCTCGATTCTCCATTAGTGTGAAAGAGTAAGAACCCTTTCGATTGCTTCCAATAGTAGTTGTTATTCGTAATCTAGTGGAAATAGATCACGGTCATTATGCTGACTTGGGCTCTAGTGTAGCAATTTTTTGTGTTATTAAAAGCTTAGCTCTGCAATTTCTATATGAAATTTCATTATGGTCTAAAACCCCAAATAGATTAGGCTTTTTATTCTCTGCCAATGGTTTAGAATGTCGAGATAACTTGCAGTAACTCCATTAAGAGGAAGCAATGGAAACTATCGACAAAATCAAACAGCAGATTGCTGAAAACACTATCCTTCTGTACATGAAGGGTTCACCAAAGCTCCCTAGCTGTGGTTTTTCTTCTCAAGCTGCTCAAGCACTTATGGCTTGCGGTGAGAAGTTTGCATACGTAGACATTCTACAAAACCCAGATATTCGTGCTGAGCTACCAGCTTACGCACAATGGCCGACTTTCCCTCAACTATGGGTAGAAGGCGAGCTGATCGGCGGTTGTGACATCATCATTGAGATGTTCCAAAAAGGCGAGCTACAGCCACTAATCAAAGAAGCAGCAGCACGTGCTGAAGGCAGCGAAGAAGCTTAATTCTGCTACTCTGCTAGTTAATACTGTTTAAATTTACAGTTTTTCTTGATTTATAAGGGCCACATTTTAATAATGTGGCCCTTATTGTATCTATCTGAAATGTACTTATGTCCCGCTTGTTTATTGCCGAAAAACCGAGTTTAGGTCGAGCCATCGCCGCCGCTTTACCGGGGCCGAAAAAAAACGACCAAGGGTTTATTCGCTGTGGTAACGGAGATGTAGTGACTTGGTGCATTGGCCATTTGCTCGAGCAAGTAGAGCCAGATGCATACGACGACCGATACAAAAAGTGGAATCTCGCCGATTTGCCGATAGTTCCTCAGCAGTGGCAACTCAGACCTAGGAAATCAGCAAGTAAGCAATTAACCGTCGTTCGAAAACTGTTGAAAGAGTCCAATCAGATTGTTCATGCCGGAGACCCAGACCGAGAAGGGCAGTTACTGGTCGATGAAGTCTTGGACTACTGTAAAGTCAGCAAAAGCAAAAAAGAATCGACGCAACGCCTACTCATTAGCGACCTCAACTTACCCGCAGTTAAACGTGCGCTGAAACAAATGCGCAGTAATCGCGATTTTGTTCCTCTGTCGGTTTCCGCTTTAGCTCGTTCACGAGCGGATTGGCTGTATGGAATGAACATGTCGCGTGCCTACACGCTCCTGGGCCAAAAAGCAGGTTATCAAGGCGTATTGTCGGTTGGGCGGGTACAAACTCCGGTGCTTGGCTTAGTCGTTCGTCGTGACGAAGAGATAGAAAACTTTGTCCCTCGCGACTATTTCACTTTGCATGCCCTGATTCCTTATCAAGGAGAGGGCGCAGAGTTCGATATTCGTGCCCGCTGGAAACCAAGTGAGGCATGTAAGCCTTGGCAAGATGAAGAGGGGCGAGTCCTTAATCGCAAATTGGTCGAGAATGTCGCGCAGAGAATCACCAATCAGCCAGCGAAGGTAGTTGAGTCTGAGCAAAAGCAAACCAAGCAATCTGCGCCGCTGCCTTACTCTTTGTCTGCACTGCAGATTGATGCGGCAAAACGTTTTGGTATGAGTGCACAGCAGGTGCTAGATACTTGTCAGTCATTGTATGAAAAACATAAACTGATTACTTACCCTCGTTCAGATTGCCGATACTTGCCAATGGAGCACTATGCGCAAGCTAAGAGTGTCACTGATGCGATCCGCAACAATGCGAACGAGCTATCCAGCGCTGTTGCTAACGCCGACCTCAACTTAAAGTCGAAGGCTTGGAATGACAAAAAAGTTGATGCTCACCACGCGATTATTCCAACGCCAAAGCAAGCGTCCGTCAATGCGCTGTCTGGTAACGAAATGAAGATCTATCAGCAGATTGCTCGCCAGTATTTGATGCAATTTTATCCTGCTGCGGTTTACGCGGAAGCTAAGTTAGTCTTCGATATTGCTGGTGGAACCTTTATCGCCAAAGGGCGTCAGTTAGTTTCTGCTGGGTGGAAAGCGTTGATGGGTAAGCAAGATGAAGAGGACTCCGGTGTTGATGCGGTTCCCCCGTTAGCTGAAGGAACCGTATTAACATGTCGAGAAGGTCAAATTCATGACCGAAAAACGGAGCCGCCTAAGCACTTCACTGAAGCAACATTACTGCAAGCAATGACGGGGATTGCCCGTTTTGTTGAAGACAAAGAGCTGAAAAAAATCCTAAAAGAAACGGATGGGTTGGGCACAGAAGCGACCCGAGCTGGGATTTTGGATACTTTGTTTAAGCGTCAATTGCTCACTCGCGAAGGTAAATCGATTCTAAGTAGCCCAGCAGGGAGAGGCTTAGTTCATGCGCTGCCTTCCGAGTCCACTTATCCTGATATGACGGCCCATTGGGAGCACCAACTTCAGGGGATGGCAGAACGAAATCAAGCGTATAGTCCGTTTATGCAGGCGCTGGAGACGCGCATCGATAATTTAATGCAGCAAGTGAAGGGAGGTGAAGTCCCAGAATCGCTACGGCACTTACCGAGAGTTGAACGCCCTGCGTTTAAGCGTAAACGGCGCAGTTCGGCTAAATCGGCAGGTCAAAAACGGACATCATCCAAACGTAAATCCAGTTAGCCTCTTTGGCCAATCGTGAGCTGATACTCTCTAGGGGTTAAACCGAATTTATCCTTAAAGCGCTGACGAAAGCGCTTCTCTGACTGATAACCACACATCTGGGCTAATTGGTAGCCATCGTATTCGTGCTTCTGCATCAATTGTAATGCGTGGTTAAGGCGCACTTGAGCCAGTAAGTGACGATATTGATAACCTTCTATTTTAAGTTTGCGGATCAGCGTAGCTCGGCTCATTCCAAAGTGTTCAGCGACAGCTTCCAAAGCGTGTTCGGTGGCGGGCGAGGCTGCAAGGTACTGGGTAACCGTTTGTGCCAACGATGCTTGATAACTTGGAAAAACTTTATGCAGTGCGCCTAGTTCTGCTAATTGCTGGTACAGTGGCATTAACCAATATTGCTGAGTTTGCGAGCTCATTGATTTGAGGTTTAGCGTTGCCAAAATATTGAGCGTTTCCCTTACGGGTTTATCGGCTAAGCAATAAGATGAATCAGAACAAGAGGCTACCGACTCACTTAGGCGCAGCATCTCCTGGTTTGGCGAAAAATAAAAACTAAACACTCTCGATAAAAATGGCCCTTTGTCTGGAAGGTTAGCAAAGTTCCACGAACTTGATGCGCTGCATAGAATGAGCGAATCAGGTGTTAGAGTGACAGCTTCATTCTGCCAGAACAGTCTTTTATTACCCGATAGAATCTGGATGATACTCGGGGAGTGAATCGTCACATTTCTTAACGCCTGTAAGTGCTGTGCACGAAACTCAGTGATCTGAAATGAGTGAGCCATCACTCCTCCTTCAATTAACGGGTATAGGTCGCTGTCAGCGTCGTTTTCGCTAATGCGATACTATTAAGGGTGAAGCCCACAACAGCTGCCGGTGTCTCCTCACCTAGATCCAGCTTAGCTTTTGGTAAAGCCCAAACGGTAAATTGATAACGATGCATACCATCACCCACGGGTGGGCAAGCTCCGCCAAATCCTTTCATACCATAATCTATACGGGTTTCTAAACCACCGAGCTTACTGATGTCTGCCCCTCTTGGCAGTTGTGTAACATTCGACGGGATATCAAGTACAATCCAATGCCAGAAGCCACTCTCTGTTGGCGCATCTGGATCATAAGCCGTAATGGCGAAACTTTTGGTTCCCTTCGGTGGATTGTTCCAGCTTAATTGCGGCGACACATTATCACCTGAGCATCCCCAGCCAGAAAATTCAAAGGTTTTACCCATAGGGTGGCCTTCTTGAAGGTCTTGGCTGGTAAGGTCGAAAGCCAGTGCTTGCCCTGACAGAATCACGCCTGTTGTCATTAATGCTAATACGGAAGTTTTCATGTTGAGCTCCTTATGTCTGATTTAATGTCAGTGTAATGAGCTCAACCGATAGGCGTGGTATAAAAAGTATCACATTTGTTTGCATTGACACTAAATATGATACTTATTTGGATGTGTAGGCTACCAAGGAAGAGGTGTGCCGTCGTAGTTGATAAATTCACCCGAGCGGCTGATATCGGCATTCTTGATCACTTCAATTAACCCAGCTGCTGATGTTTGGGTATCGATTAGCGCATTAGGTCCGCCCATTTCAGTTTGTACCCAGCCAGGGTGAAGTGCTAACACGGTAAAACCTTCAGCTGTCAGATCGTTGCTTAAGCTTTTAACTACAGAGTTGAGGGCTGCTTTTGATGAGCGGTAAATGTAGCCACCACCTGAAGTATTCTCAGTCATGCTGCCGACTTTAGACGAGAGGCAAGCAATTTTCTTTAGCTGTCCTTTTTGCAGGTTAGGGTATAAAGACTCTACCAGTTTCAACGGTGCAATCGTGTTGATTTCAAAGACTTTTCGCCACTCATCAACATCGGTATTCCCAAAGCCATAACCTTTTGGTCCGTAGTAGCCTGCGCTGTTGATCAGCAAATCGATAGCGGGTAATGAATTAGCAAATTCACTTAGTCCTTGATAATCAGTTATGTCTAATGGGTGGCAGGTTAGGTTGTTCCCCTCCAATTCAAGAAGCTCCTGCGAACTCGTCTCTGAGCGATAGGTGGCGTGGACTTGCCAGCCTAGAGCAAGATAGTTTTTCGCTAAGCTTAGCCCGATGCCACGGTTAGCTCCGGTGATTACAACAGTTTTCATCGCAAGTCCTTTAGATAGTCTCAGAGTGTTTGTTGAAGAATATCAGAAAGCTAGCGGTAAAGGGACTTGGTCGATTGTCTGATAATAAGTTCGATAGGTGGCAGTCGAACTTGATGTCTATTGCCACTTAACAAATTAAGAATTGATTCTGCACAGACAACGCCGACTTCTTCAACGGGTTGACGCATCGTGGTGAGCGCAGGGGTAAAGTAAAACGAGGTCGGAAGATCATCAAAGCCTACCACTGAGATATCTTCTGGTACACGATAACCGTGATCATGCAGGGCTTTGATCGCCCCATAGGCCGTTTGGTCATTGGCAGCGAAAATGGCACTGAAGTGACCCTTGGATTCAATCAATTCCCTAGTCAATTGATAACCACATTCACTGCTGAAGTCGCCTTGTTTAATCAGTTTTGGCTGAACTTTGATTCCAGCCTCTTGCAACGCTTTCTTGTAGCCGACAAAGCGTGCGACCGCATCGGGTTGGTTGAGTAGACCTTTAATATGGGCAATGTTTAAGTGACCTTGTTGAAGTAGGTGCAAGGTCGCCATGTAACCACCAAGTACGTTATCGACGTTAACGCAGCGCACCCGTTCGCCAATCACATCATAGCCAACGGCGACAACAGGGATGTTATGCGCGTACTCAAGGATTTGTTTCTCGGTGAGGCTGCCGGTGACAATGATGACGCCATCAACATTACTTTTAGACAAGTAGTCGAGAGCATGAGATTCAAGTTTGTTTTTCCAGTGTCCGGTCGCGATAACCAGAGAGTAGCCTTGTGCATTGAGGACTTTCTCCATGTCATTCAGAATACGGCTTGTGTGCGGGCTCTCGGGGTTTTGCACCAGAACGCCGATGGTCATGGAGCGCGTGTTGCTGCCCTGATTCATGCTGTAGTTAGGCTTATAGCCTAGTGTTTTTATTGCTTGCTCAATGTTGTGGCTTTTTTCATCAGAGACGTAAGTTGTCCGATTGAGAAAACGCGAAACAGTACTGGGTGAGACGCCAGCAAGTTTGGCGACATCATAGATAGAGGGGGATTTATTCTTCTTTTTTGATTTCATCGAACCAACAACAAAGCAAGCCTAGTACTGAATATAGAAAACACCCAGTCAGAGCTCAATACAACTGATAGGGAAGTGAGAGGTCTATTAATAAGCCGATGCTAAGTGAGCATCGGCTTACTCATACTTTTAGAAGGTGGCCAGTGAATTTTCACTCAAGGCATCAAACAGATGAACCGCATCTAAATCGAGATACAGAGTCAGTTCATTGACATCAACTTCCGCCGCCTGTGTTTCTACCATCAGTGGCTGCCCCGCTATTTCCGTTTTTAGCAGTATGCTTGCGCCCAGCAGTTCTTTGTCCTTGATCTTGACCGGTAACGGCAGAACCCGATCATGGTCCACCTGTTCGGCACGCAGGTGGATATCCGTTGGTCTAACACCGAAGTGAAGTGCCAGATTTTTAGAGGCATGCGCGTGGAAGCGTTGTGGAAGTGGGATGCGAACATCACCAAGCTCTATCTGCCAATTGCCTTCTTCGCCAACCAATTGTGCGTCAAGCATGTTCATCGATGGGTTACCAATGAACTGGGCAACAAACTTATTAGCAGGCTGCTGGAACACTTGTGTTGGTGTGCCTACCTGTGCGACATAGCCATCTTTGAGAATGACAATACGATCAGCAAGTGTCATGGCTTCTATTTGGTCATGGGTGACGTAGATAGTGGTTGTTTGTAGTTCTCTATGAAGCTGCTTGATCTCTTCGCGCATGGTACCACGCAGCTTGGCATCTAAGTTTGAAAGTGGCTCATCAAACAAGAACACTTTTGGGGTGCGCACCATAGCTCGCCCCATTGCAACTCGCTGACGCTGTCCACCAGAAAGCTCTTTAGGTTTGCGATCGAGAAGTGGCTCCAGTTCCAACATTTTTGCTGCTTTACGCACTTCAACATCAATCTGGCTTTTTGCCATACCTTTGAGCTTGAGGGCAAAGGCGATGTTTTCGTATACCGTCATATGTGGGTAAAGTGCATAGCTTTGGAATACCATCGCTAAGTCTCTATCTTTGGCATCGATTTTATTCATCAGCTTATCGCCAACAAGTATCTCGCCAGCAGTGATACTTTCTAGGCCAGCCAGCATGCGTAGCGTGGTTGACTTGCCGCAACCAGACGGACCGAGGAAAACCACAAACTCACCATCGTTGACGGTGAAATCGAAGTGTTTCACTACCTCAACATCGTCGTAAGACTTCTTGATGTTTTTGAATTCAACTTTAGCCATTACACATTCTCCTCTCGGCGCTCAAGTAGCATGTTACGGTAAGCAATGGCGCTCTGTTTTAGCGTACGTTTTTGGGTTTCATACTCAACGTGCACGATACCGAAACGCTGCTTGTAACCAAATGCCCACTCGAAGTTATCCATTAGGCTCCATGCGAAGTAGCCTTGTACGTTGACACCAGATTTAATAGCGCTATCCACCGCTTCTAAGTGTGCTTGGAAATAGTTAACACGCTGGGTGTCATCCACTTCACCATTGATACAATCGTCTTTACCAGCTGCGCCATTTTCAGTGATGTAAAGTGGCGGCAGGTTGTTGTAACGGTCGTTAAGACGGAGTAGTAGATCAGTGAGTGCTTGTGGGTAGATCTCCCAGCCGATAAAGGTATGTTCATTTTCTGGCTGAGGCACGTCTTTGATATCACCATTTTCATCAAAGCGAACCACGCAGCGGGTGTAGAAGTTAATACCGATAAAGTCCAAGTCGGTGCGGATAATGTCGAGATCGCCCTCTAAGATCATCGGCATATTGTGAGATTGACGCTCAAGAACTAACTGCGGATATTCGCCTTTCAGGACTGGGTCCATAAACCAGTGGAAACCTTCTGCATCTGAATACTCAGCAGCAGCCACATCGCTATCGTTTAATGGGTATGCTGGTGTGGCATTGAACACACAACCATGCATGGCGTTAGGGGCATTCTTACGCATGTGAGGAATCGCTAAGCCATGAGCTAGCATTAGGTGGTGAGCCGACAAAAAGCCTTCGCGTTCGCCCTTAATACCCGGCGCATGGATTCCCCAACGATATCCTAGGTACGAAGAGCAAAACGGTTCGTTAAGCGTGGCGTAGGAGTCGATTTTATCGCCGAAGTACTCACTGACTACGTTAGCGTACTGCTCAAATTTGTAAGCGGTTTCTCGGTTCAGCCAGCCGCCTTTATCTTCAAGGTACTGAGGCAGATCCCAGTGATAGAGGGTGACAAAGACTTTTAATCCACGCGCGTGACATTCATCGATGATCTGTTCATAGAACTTTAGCCCTTCTTGATTAACTACACCGTCTTGAGGAATGATGCGCGGCCATGCCATAGACAGTCGGTATGCGTCGACACCTAGCCCGTGAATCATCTCAATGTCTTGTTTCCAAAGATGGAAATGGTCACAGGCAATATCGCCGTTGTCTGCGTTATCTACTGCACCTGGCTTATTGCAGAAGGTGTCCCAGATAGATGGGCTTCGTCCACCAAGTTGAGCGCCCCCTTCAATCTGATAAGAAGACGTGGCGACGCCAAACAAGAACTCTGGGCTGCGTAATTTAGAATCAGTAGGAAGTTGGAATTTATTCATTGTTATTTAAACCTTTTAGCCTTTAACAGCGCCTGACGTCAGGCCGCTAATCATTTGTTTCGACGCGAATAGATAAGTGACAACCAGTGGAAGAATCGAAATGGTTGTACCTAGCATGACCGCTCCCCAAGGGGTATTTGGGATACCTTGGACGCTGCGTAGCGCTTGGGTAATGACATAGTTTTCTGGAGTAGTGAGTACAACAAGAGGCTGCATAAACATGTTCCAGAAGAAAACGAATTGAACGATAGCAAGTGTTGCTAGAGCGGGTTTCATCAGTGGCAGAACAACACTCCAGTAAGTTCTAAACTCGCCAGCGCCATCGAGCTTAGCTGCTTCTAACAACTCCTTAGGTACTGACGCAACCACATGTTGTCGCATCAGGAAAATGCCAAATGGTGTAGTGGTAAACGGCAGCCATACAGCTAGATGGTTATCGAGCAAGCCAAGGAATTTGACGATCATGAAATAGGGGATCAAACTGAGCACTGGTGGGATCATCATCGAGCCGACCAACATACCAAACAGCAAGGTTTTGCCTTTGAACTTGTAGACAGCAAACGCATAGCCACCCATGCTACAAAACAGCAATGAAATCGTGGTGCCTAAAAACGCGATGTAGATTGAGTTAAACATCGCTTGCCAGAAGGGCATGATTTCCAATAGCTTGGCGTAGTTAACCGCTAAGCTGTCGCCGATAGCGAAGCTGATCCCAGAGCCAAAGATCTCCGTTCTATCACGGGTGGATAGCAGTGCAGACCACAGGAAAGGGAACACGGTCATAATCGCAGAAACGATCAGGACTACAGCAAGTAATGCCATCAGCAGCTTGGTAAATATCTCTAGGCTACGATCACTTGGTCGCCAGCTAGGAGAAGTTATCGAGTTTGTCGTCATCTTATTGCTCTCCCAGACCTTTTTTACCGAAGAAGAAGAATTGAATTGCGGTACAGCCAGCAATCAACATAAACAGCAGCCAAGAGATCGCTGAAGCGGTGCCCATTTCAAGCCACTCCCAACCCACTTTGTACAAGTACATTGAGATGGTTAAGCCAGATTGGCCGGTACCACCCGTACCACGTGTTAACACGAACGGTTCTTCAAACAGCTGCAGGTTGCCGATGATGGTCATGGTGACTGCAAAGAAAATAAATGGACGAATCATAGGCAGTGAAATGCTCCAGAAGCGACGCCAAGCGTTAGCACCATCCATACGGGCGGCTTCAAGAATATCCTTTGGAATTGTCATCAAACCGGTTGTGTAGAGCACAATGTTGAAGCCGGTGTATTTCCAGAACACCATAATTGCGATAGACGGTTTCACCATGGTGGCGTCATCAAGCCAACGGATTGGTTGGTAGTCATTTACCCAAGCAAATGCCCAGCCAAACAAAGAGCTATCCGCCAATGCCATCAAGCTTTGGTTAATGATTCCTGAGTTGGGTGAATACATGTTGAAAAAGATCAGCGATGCTGCAACCGTCGAGGTAATGAAAGGCAGAAAATACGCGGATGTTAGCCAGTGGCGAAGACGATCACTCATCGAGACCAAAATGTAGGCAACGGGGAGAGCGACTAAGTGCTGTGCCACACCTGACGTAATCGCAAGCCAGAGTGTGTTTTTTAATGAGCGCCACAACCAAGGGTCGGTTAGGGCAATGTGGTAGTTCTCTAGCCCCACATAGTCCATAGCGCCAAGGCCTTCGACCGGGTTCCACTCATGAAAAGAGAGATAGATAGAAAAAAGCAGTGGGAAAATCCCAAATACCGAGAAAATAATCAAAAACGGCAGTAGGAATCCATACGGTGTAAGCGCTTTCAAACTCAGGCGAGAAAAAAGGCTTTCGCGTTGTGATGTTTCCATAACCTTGCTCGCTGCATGATTCATAGTAACGACCTCTAGTCAGGAAGGCGCAGCACGCCTTCCTTTCTTACCAAATATGTAACCAATTAAAGATTGCGTGTACGACGCTTAATCATGCGTTCTGCTTCTTTGAGTGCAGTTTTGATGTCTTTACCTTCATCAAGCACTTCCATCAGAGCATTTTCTAAGATTATCGAGCGAGCAACGTGGTCACCTTTAGCCGGAGCGACAGGCTTGATGTTTTTCGCCACATCAGCAAACAGCAAACGGGCTTTTTGACCGCCGAGGAATTCGACTTCCTCTTGGAACAAAGCATCATCGTAGGTTTGGGTGTTGGCTGGGAATGCCGCAATGGTTTCAAAGTGCTTAAGTTGAATATCACGACGCGTTGTCATGTACTCGATCAGTTTCCACGCTTCATCTTGGTGTTTTGACTGAGTTGGAATTGAGAGGAAAGAGCCCCCCCAGCTACCATAGATACCATCTGGCAGGTGAGATACGCCCCAGTTACCTGCGGTTTCAGGTGCGATCCAGTTATTGAGGTGACCAAGCAGCCATGCACCAGATAACTGAGTGGCAAAGGTGCCATTGCGGAAACCTTCATACCATTCGTTTGACCACGCTAAGATTCGTGCATCTAAGCCTTTTTCACGGATCTCTTTTGCCACTTCGAATGCATGCACAAAGCGTTCAGAGGTGACCACAGGGTTACCGTCTGTATCGAAGTAGAGCCCTTCTCCCTCAGGCACAGTGGTGAAGATAATCGCTTGGGCAACGTCGGCCGCAGAAGCGATCAGGTAAACGTCTTTTTTCTTCAGCTCTTCACCCGCTTTGATGTAAGAATCCCAGTCTTTGATCGCCTGGTTTACAGCAAGGCCCGCTTTAGCAAACACATCACTGCGGTAGTACATTACCCCAGGGCCTAGGTCGACAGGCATACCATAAACATCACCGTCGGCACCTTTACCCTGCGCCCAAGCATAAGGAGCAAAACTCTCGGCAAATTTATCGGCACCATAGTTTTCAGATAGGTTAACCAGGCCGCCAGAAGCGACAAAAGGGCCAATCTTTTCAACATCAACGACAATAACATCGCCTGCACCTGAGCCGGTCGCAAGGTTAGTGGTCAGTTTGGTGTGGTGGTCGCCGTGATTGTTCATCAGGTAATCGACCTTGATTCCTGTCTCCTTTTCGAAGTCAGGCAGCAGAACCTTGAGGCTGCTATCGAAGTCTGGGAAGCCGTCAAAGCGAATGTTTGAATCGGCGGCGTTGACTGTCGTAGCAAGTCCAAGTGCGGTGACAGTGGCAAGCGTCAAAGTTTTTAGTTTCATCTTCTTGTCCTTAAATGACTTTATTTAGAGTTGTTTTACTGAGCTTCGAGGCACTAGGGTAGGTGACAGTTTGAAGCTCACATCTCGCTTGTTTTTGTTGAGTATTTGAATAACCAGTTGAACCGCTTCGGCACTCATTTGCTCAATGGGAAAATTCACGGTTGTAAGCGGCGGCGAAATATAACGAGCAAACAAAATGTCATCGAAACCAATCAGTGACACCTGTTCTGGGACCTGAATGTTGTGCTCTTTCAATACCTCAAAAGCGCCGAACGCCATATGATCATTACTGGCAAAAACGGCGGTAAAAGGGCGTTCACGCTTGAGCAGCTTACGCATTGCGCTAATGCCAGACTCTTCGGTAAAACCGGCCTCTGAAATCAGTGCTTCGTCGAACAGGAGTCCCGCTTCTTCAATCGCCTTGCGGTAACCCTGCAGACGCCCCCGAGCATCTGATTTGTCCAGAGGGCCGGTAATACATGCAATGTCGCGATGCCCCATTCGCAACAAATATTCGGTTGCCAGTTGGCCCCCTAACTCGTTATCAATTTCGATACAGTTCTGCGCTAGTTCCGGTACGAAACGATTGACCAAAACCAAAGCCACTCCTTTTGCTTCAAGCTCAGTAAGGTAGTCATCTGAGAGGTGTTGAGTGTGCAAAATCATTGCATCGACTCGACGCCCAAGTAGAAATTCCACCGACTCACGTTGGCCCTGTTCGGTATTTGAGCCAGCAGTGACGATTACGTGATAGCCAAAACGGCGTAGCCTTTTTTCAATACTATGCAGGATGCCAGAATAAAACGGACCACCGAGCTCAGGGACTATGATGCCAATGCTGCCAGTGCGGCTAGATGCGAGGGCCTGAGCAATCGAGTTTGGGCGGTAACCCAGAACTTGAATGGCTTTCTCAACCTTGAGCTTTTTGTCATGGCTTACTCGACTCGTGCCATTGATGACGCGAGATACTGTCGCTTGAGAAACGCCTGCATACTCAGAAACATCTTTTATGGTTGCCACAACTTACCTCTACAACTGCTTTTCACCTAAACGCATGAACGTTTTCGAAACCGCTTTCATGAGGCTTAGTATTAAAGATCTTAGTTAAAGCCTATGTGAGAAAAATCACACTCAAATAAGCCCTGAAAAGCCTTATTGTTCAAAGGATGAAGCGGTATGCAGTTTCGATATGCTTCATGAAACTGTTTCATGAAATGGTTATTTGATGCACAAATGTATTGCTGAGATGATTGAATCTAGGTTTTGTTACCGACAAAAAAGAGCCGCTAAAAAGCGGCTCAAATGGTTTGGAGTTAAGTTGAAGCGGCTAGCAGAATATTGTTAGATTGCTAGCGAAATAGTTGGACAGTATTGTGCTGATTACCACCAGGCTTCCCACATGGCGCCTAGGCTAAAGGTATCTTGCTTAGCGGTTGTTGTTGCGGTTGCTTTATTGTCGACTTCACCTGCAGTTGCGTAGAAGCGGAGCATTGGACGTGCACCAGATCCCCAATCAAAGGCGATGTTTTGTGAAAGCGTCACTTTCCAACCAGAGTTGTCATCAGAGGCTCTGGCGTAGTCTACTACTTGATAACCTGCTTCCAACCAAGTCGAGTGGACATCATTCCAGAAGTACATAGGGCGAACGATGGCACTGTAGTTGGTTCGCTCATCTTCGACCTTTGAAGAGCCATCGACTGAATAATCGTGGTAGGCAAGCAAGTACTCAACAGCGGCACTTTCACCAAGAGTAGAATTACCTTCAAAGCTCGCATAGAGCGTCGTCAGATTATCGGTTTTCCAGAAAACACCATTATCCGCGTTATCAGAGTATCTTAGTACCAGTCGGTTGGAGCCATTGTCATTTGGGCGAGAGAAAACCGCTCCTAGTTGGTACGCATTAATGCTTTTTTCATCATCAATCGCTTCTGAATCAAATCCGTAGTTAGCGTATAGTTCAAGGTCGGCGAATCCAAGATTGATGCCATGCAGTTTAGAAGTGAAAGCGTAAGCGCCACTGTCGCCAGTACCCGCACCACCAGTACAATTGATTGAAGGATTAGCACCTGGTTCTATCGTTGGGCTACAGCTGTCAACGGCACCGACTACGCCAAAATCAAGTTTGACCGAGCCAAGTTCTAGGTTGTTGATACCCCCTCCTTGGCCATCGTGCATCATCCAGAAGTAATCATTAATGCCTTGTTGTGGACGCTGGTGGAAGTCACGCCCTGCCCATACATAAGCGTTGGGCTGGCTTTCAAATACATTGGTTGCACCTGCGTAGGCTTTTTTGATGTTTACCTCATCGCCCCAATGGTCGAACATCACGACAACATCCCAGATAGCACCGTTGTCACTTTGAAAGACCTTTGCCAACTGAAACTCCCCGCCATTGCCTTCGTTGCCTAAACGACCAATCGCTGACGAGCCATTAAATGAACCATCGACCTGAACATATTTCTGGTCACCGGATTGGTAATGTGCGCCATAGCGAGCATAGCCAGAGAAGACCACTCCAAGAGGAACCTCAATATCAGGTGATAGCACGGCAGGTTGCTGGTCGTTGACGTAATCGGTCTGCATCCGGCTTTCCAGTTCCTGGATGCGTTGTTCGAGTTCCTGTAGTTCAGTTTCAGTAGCAAACGAGGTGACGGAAGCAAGCGAAGCTGCCACTGCAATTGAAATAGGCAATAGCTTAAGTTTTTTCATGATAATTCCCTATATGACATTGTGTTTTTGTTCTATTGGGAATTTTAAAAAATGAAACAACTGAAAAGGTGTGATTGCTTCACATGACACAGAGGGTGTGGAGTGTCATGAAACTACATGCTAGAGGAATGGCTAGCTTTGTTGATTAAAAACAGAATCATACAGTAAGTTTTTGAACCTGATGAACTATTTGAAATCGCTTTCATTTCATGAGCTTCTCTAAGTAATGTCACGTTTAATAAATAAGCGTTAAGCTTAAAAATTCGTTTTGTCACTGAGAGGTTTCATCATTATGAAAGTTTTCTACAATGTGAAAGGGGCTTACAGCCGTCCATTCACAAGGCTAGCGAATTTGTAAGCATCCAAGCGGCAATTAGCATGGCTAAGAATAATGTCAGTGCTGATAAAGTGCCTGCAGCCACTCCTAACAGCATAACTATACGTTGGGTCACAACATACCTCCATTTTATTGATAATCATTATCATTTAACCGATTTTGCGTATCGGATGCAAGTTGTTAAGATGTGAAGAGTCTTTTACGCTGTCAAAACACCATGATTCCGCTAATTTATCACGCCATTTACTCTGAATTACCTTTGCCTGAAGGTCACCGTTATCCCATTAACAAATATCGCTTGCTGTTTGAGGCGATAGAGCAGCAACGAGCGGAGGATACTAAGTGGAACAATACGTTTCGCTATGTTCAGCCCCAAGCTGTTTCGCAGCAGGAAGTGGAGCAAGTTCATTGCCGCGAATACATTCAACTACTGACTTCTGGCACATTAGCTGCGCCTAAAATGCGTCGAATCGGCTTCCCTTGGAGTGAAGAACTGATTACACGGACGCTGACATCGGCGGGTGGAACTTGCGAGACAGTCAGCCAATGTCTTGATTACGGTGTTGCTATCCACTTAAGCGGCGGGTATCACCATGCTCATTATGACTTTGGCAGTGGCTTTTGCTTGGTCAATGACCTAGTACTAGCGGCTAAGCGAGCGCTGACATTGGAAGGTGTCGACAAAGTTCTTATCGTTGATAGCGATGTCCATCACGGTGATGGCACGGCAACTCTGTGTGAGGATGAGGCGTCGATTGTGACTTTATCTTTTCACTGTGAGAAAAACTTTCCGGCCCGCAAGCCAGACTCGGATCTCGACATTCCGTTAGCCAGAGAAACTAGGGATGACGAGTTTTTACCAACGTTTCGTTCTGTCGTTGAAATGGCGGTGAATCTCCATCAGCCAGATTTGATTGTTTATGACGCAGGAGTCGATATTCACGAAGACGATGAACTCGGGTATTTGAACGTGTCGAGTGAAGGTATTTTTGCCCGAGACGTGTTTATGTTTGAACTTGCAAAACAAAAACAGATACCAATCGCTTGCGTGGTTGGCGGCGGTTATCGTAGCCAGCATCAAGACCTTGTGCCAATCCACATGCAATTGATTCGAGCCGCATTTACGGTTTACGCGATATAGAGGAACTAAGATGAAACAGAGAATACGAGCGGCAGGGATTTTGATAGAAAACGGAGCCATGTTACTGGTGAAAGTGCGAGACTTTACTGGTGAGTATTGGATTCCACCCGGTGGCGGAATGGAACCTGAAGATCGTAGCAGCAAAGCGTGTCTAATCCGCGAGTTTAAAGAGGAAGCTGGAATCGATGTAGAAGTCGGTGAGCTAATTTGTGTACGGGAATTTTTAGAAACCCATTGCCAACGCTACCATGCGGAGTTTTTCTATCGTATTACGAGTTACCAAGGCACGCCACATATCGAAAACCTTACAGGGCTCAATGATGAAGAGTTCATTCAATCGGTCGAGTGGTTGCCATTAGAAGAGCTGGCTGATGTCCGATTGTATCCAGTGGAGCTCAAAGACAAGCTACCTGAGATGATTCGCATGCAGCAGTATTCAATTCATCTTGGCAGTTACGTTCAGGGAGAACATGAGGACGTGGATCATTTGTAAACGCGAAGCGATAAGAGCCCAGCTCTTTAATTCACGATATTGAATCGTTAGAGGCTGTTTCAATTGCCCTGATTGAATAAAGCTTTATCCAAAAATGACGAAAGCCCGCTAATTGCTTAGCGGGCTTTCTGAATGTGGCGGAGAGATAGGGATTTGAACCCTAGATACGCTATTAACGTATGCCGGTTTTCAAGACCGGTGCTTTCAACCACTCAGCCATCTCTCCGTTGGTGAAGCGAATAATATAGAGGTTGAGAAAAGTTGTAAACCCCTATTTTTACTGTTTGCTTTATTTGTGAGCGCTTGATTAGAAAAAAGCAGCCAAACGGATGTTTTTTAAACTTTTTAAGCGGTTAAAAGCAATAAAGAGAGCCGAAGCTCTCTTTATTTAGGTGTATGGTCGGACTGACTGGATTTGAACCAGCGACCCCCGACACCCCATGACGGTGCGCTACCAAGCTGCGCTACAGTCCGATGGGTTCAATGTAATGGGTTAACGCTTGCGAGTCAACCTAACACTATGATTTAGTTGCTCTTAGTATAGAAACGCTGAAGTTCTGTTAAGCCCTGCATTAATACAGGTAATGTCGGGTTCTCATCTTTCAGGCGTTTATAGTTGGTGTCGTACAATTTGTAGTTGCCAAACTTGTCGATCACCGTAGTGTTTTTAGTGGTGATTAACGCCAGTTCACGTGAGTCACCTGCTAGAATCCACTTTCTCGAACGCTCGTCAAACAAGTTACGACCGCTACTAAAATCAGTAGGGTTCGAAGAGACGCCCAAAAGATCTTGCAATAGCGTCACAGACAAGTCGAGATGGCTGGTTCTATGTTGATACTGAGAGGCAACCTTACCAGGCCAATGAATCACCATAGGCACAAGCAATTGGTAACTGCTGTAGTTTGAGTTTGCTCCCCAACTGTTTGTGTTGGTCTCGTTAAACTCAGTACCATGGTTCGATGTGAGCACGATGATGGTTGATTCGCTGAGCTCTAGCGTTTCAATTTGAGCAAACAGTTCAGATAACTCTTCATCCGCTGTCTCAACGGATTTTTTATAGCCCGCTTTAATTTTCTCATCGCTAGTTTGCTTCTCATTGCCACTATCGTATGCACTGAAATTATCCAAAGTTGTTAGCTCGATAAAGCTAAACCATGGTGTATCACCTTGTTCTTTAACCCAGTCGGACCAAGCGTTAATCGCTTGTTTATCTTGGGATAGCTCACCGTTGAACGGGATGCCAGTGAACTTCATGCCGCGGAACACCGATTCGCCGTAGATAGGGTCATTGAAGTTATCGCCACTAAACAGGCCAAAGCTGTACTCTTTATCCAACAGTGTGTCGATGACAATCGGCTTGGTGCCTTGGGTTTTGATGCTTGGCGCATAAGCACTCGGCAACCCGTAAAACAGGCCAAATACACCAAAGGTATCGTTACTCGAACTGTAATGATTGGTGAAGTTCAGGTTGTTTGTCGCAAACTCGTTGGCTGCCGGCATCCATTCTTGGTTTAAGGCATCGCCTCTTAGGTTGTTTACGCTAATGACAAGCACGTTAAGTGGATTCGCTCGACGGCTAAATTCTAACGGCTCTAAAGGGTAACTAACAAGTTCGGTATTCTGCTCTTTATTTTGCTCCAATCGTTTGAGGTATTCCTCGCGGTCAAGTAAACCATGACGTTCCATAAAGGATTTGGCGGTCATTGGGTAAGACAACGGGAAATTCGCGCGTTGAGCTGTGATCGGGTTATAGAAGTAAGCATCTGCCCACACGTAAACCAGATGGCTAGAGATAAAGCTGACAAAGAATAACGCCGCTAGAGGACGGCCCACGTGTTTATGGGAAAGCTTACGTTGCTTACGCCAAACCCACTCTGAAAGGCCTAATTGCAACAGGAAGATCAGCGGCATTACGATGAAGAGATGCTGCAAATCAGCGCTCACGGTCGACTTGCCCTCATTAAACAGCACTTCCCAAACCACAGGGGTGAGGTGCAAGTTAATGGTTTGATAAGCTTGAGTGTCGATTAGGAGTAAGGTTAGACCCAAAGTCGCGAAGCATACCGCGACCAGGCGAAAGAGCTTCCGCGACGGTATAAGAAATGTCAGCGGGAATAGAACCAACAGATAAAGCGCAAATACAAGGAAGCCGAAATGGCCGACCCAAGAAACAGCAAGATAAAACTGACCAAGTAGAGTTTCAGGCCAAGGCGATTGAGAGATATAGCGGGTGCCAATCAACATCGCTGCGATGATGTTGAAGAAAGCAAACCAATGCCCCCAACCTACTAAACGTGAGACACGTTCGCCGTATGTATTTCCGCTATCTACCATGTATGTGTTCTATTTTTTATTTTCGATTAGTGTGATTTATCTTCAATCGAAGAAACAAGTGCCTGAGCAAATTTTTCAGCAATAACTTTGCGTTGTGAAGGCGCAACATCCTGATTTAAGACATTGGTTGCGATATTTCCCGCAATCATTAGCGAAAGCTCTGCGCTTGCTGAGTGTTTTTCCAGAACCCCTGCAATTTCAGTCAGGATCTGTTCCACTGTTTCGTCGCTGTATTTAGATGTAATCGGCATAAGTGTTCTAATGTTGATAGTAAAGCGGCTTATGATAACCTACAATGCCACGCAACTGAAACCTATGCAGCGATAAATTTCATCATGAGCCTTCAACTATCTAACGTTATTCTCCATCAACTGCAAAAAAACGATTCAGACGAGCTTATTGTTAATTTTAGAACCGATTCTCTAGCTAATGATGCCTCGAGCGAAAACTTAATTGCAGAGCTTCACCGAGTCTTCCATTCTAAAGCAGGTAAAGGCTTTGGTTCATTTAAATCGGACAGTGAATTTCAGCAATGGTTGCTAGAACTGCGCAAAGGTGAGCGCAACTTCTATGATTTTTCGCAAAGCAGTGCAAACCGCTTAAAAGACGAGCTTTCAAAGTATCCATTTGCCGATGAAGGCATTTTGGTGATTGCTGAATATCAATCGCTGGCGACAGACTACCTATTTGTGGCGATTATTCCATCCAACCAAAGTTTGAAAGTCACCGAAGGGTTGGATATCAGTGCGACGGATTATCTTGACCTAAGTAAAATGGATATTGCTGCGCGTATTGATCTGACGAGCTACGAAACAGACAAAGAGTCCAATCGTTACCTTGCGTATATTAAAGGTCGAGTAGGGCGTAAAGTGGCGGACTTTTTCCTCGATTTCCTACAAGCAGAAGTCGGTTTAGATACCAAGCAGCAAAACCAAGTACTGATGCAAGCGGTAGAAGATTTTTGTGCGGACTCTAAGCTCGAAAAAGATGAAGTGAACAGCTACAAGAAACAAGTAGCGGATTACTGTAACGAGCAGATCAAGTCGGGTGATGAAGTGCAAGTCCGTGAACTTTCGGGTGAGCTACCACCATCACAAGACGGTACAAGCTTTTTGGATTACACCCAAGAGCAGGGCTATGAGCTTGAAGAGAGCTTCCCGGGTGATCGTACTGCGGTTCGTAAATTGACTAAGTATGTGGGCGCGGGCGGTGGTCTTAATATGAGCTTCGACAGCATGTTGCTGGGAGAGCGAGTATTCTACGATCCTGAGACGGATACACTAACCATCAAGGGCACGCCTCCTAACTTGCGTGATCAACTAACTCGCAACCGTTAATGGGTTAGATTAGGACTGGGCGCAATAAAAAAGCGCTTAGTCCTACACATCCTTGCGATAACGTATATTCTTGTATTCATAGCAATTTGTTTTGAGTGGAAGTGCATGGATCGCAAATGGATGAAATTTGGGTTGCTGCTCATGGCCTTGTGGCTGTTGGCTTTAGGTGGTGTAGCATCCAGTTATCGCTCAGTAGAGTCGAGTAAACTTCAGATTGAAGAGTTGGGCAACAGTGTTGATCATTTACGCAGCTCTTTTTTCTTTGAAGCCCCATATCGAGCCAAAATGGCGGATCGGCAGTCGCTCGATCTTCAACTTATCTACGCACTTCGCTTACAGATTGATGCCTACTACCAAGAGAGTTGGCTGTCTCCTGATCTTAACCAATTGCTGTTCACCACAGACCGCTTTATCGAGCAAGCTCAAGCCTATTTAGACAATCAACTTGCGGTACAAACGCTTGCTGAACGTATTCGCGACACCCGCGAACAATACGCCTCGTCTGCCCCGCTAGTGGCTCAATATTTCCAGTTGAGTGCAAATGTCTTTGAAGCCATGTATCTAACGGATAACGCCAATGCGGAAATATTCCGTAATGTAGACCGAATCTATCAACAGTCCAATCAGCTAGAGGCGATAGAGAGGAGAGATTTGCAACGGGTGTTGGTTGATGTGTCCCAAGTGCTTAGCAGCTATGCCCAAGGGAGCTACTTAGTTGATAAATTGATTGCGCATGATGTCGGCGAGCAAATTACAGCGTTAGATAGTGAGTATCATGCCATTCTCGATCAGCATATTTGGTTTGCGTTGGCATTAACCTTGGTCACTATGTTGGGGTTCATTGGCTTGCTGTATATGGCACAAGGTAGTGTGAGCAGCGTGTCCCAAGAGGCCGCGGTTGATGTACCAGAGAAAATCATCACAGCGAAAGCCATGGTTCCGGCTTCTCAACCCGCACGTGTCGAGCCACAAATTAACTTTGATAGCATGTTAGCGTCTTTAAACGGAGACAGTGAGTCGGTCTGCATGCTACTCGAGGTGTTTGTTGCTGACCACGCAGATGACGTTGCTCAGATCACGCGATTATTGACCGAGTCGCCTGAAGAAGCGCAGCGTAAAGCTCACAGCTTAAAAGGAGTAGGGGGCAACTTAGGGGCAGCTCAATTGCGAGAAGTCGCAGGTAAGGTAGAGGTCGCGATTCAACAAGACATTACTCAGGTTTCAGCATTGCTCAAAGAGCTGCAAGTCTGTTTGGAGACCGCCATCAATGAAGCCCAACAATATTTGAATGAACATAAATAATCTAAGTTGAAAAGTAACTAGAGCGCTCATTTGAGCGCTCTAGTTTCATTGAGATAGCTGTTAAGCCGTTTGCTTCGTTAACTCAGCGTCTTCTTCAACACTGGCCGGCGCTGTTGGCTCGCATTTATCGACGAACCAACCCATGTAAGAGGTAATGATGGTCACGATAATACACACAAAGCTTAGCCACATGAATGGTGCATAAGAGAGAGTCGCAACCCCCAGAATGCTGGCCATGTAAATACCGTTATCACTCCAAGGCACCATGCCAGAGGTCAAGGTACCGCCAAACTCGGCATTGCGCGACAGATTCTTACGTTTGTAGCCCAAGCGGTCGTAGTTCTTGGCACAGATCTTTGGCGTTAGGATAAGAGATACATACATCGCTGAGCCAAACACGTTACCCATAAACGCTGTCCCAATGGTACTGGTTGCAAGTGAGCCCGCGCTTTGTACACGACGCTCAAACAGTTTAGCGATGGTCTCTAATACTCCGACTTTATCCAGTAAGCCACCAAAGCCCAAACCAAACACGATGACAGCCACAGAGCCAAGCATTGAAGACATGCCGCCGCGATTTAGGATGGAATCGATAAAGGTGACACCAGACTCAATTTCAAATGGTGCCCAAGCGGTGTTAAAGGCTTGCAGGAAGTCAACGTCTTGAATCATTACCGCCCAAATAATACCGAGTAGCGAGCCAAAGCTGATCACAGGGAATGAAGGCATCCGCATTGCGAGTAAGCCCAAAACGATGATAACCGGTACAAATGAGTACGGGGTAATGTAGAACTGCTGTTCCATAGCCTGAATCACTGATTGCACTTGGGACATGTCGACATTGCCTGCGTAATGGAAGCCAAATGCGGTGAACATAATGCCAGTGATGATGTAACTGATTAGGGCAACGGGCAACATGCCTTTAATGTGCTCTACCACTTCTACATTCGACATTGATGATGCAAGGATCACCGAGTCAGACAAAGGCGACATCTTGTCACCAAAGTAACACCCTGAAAGCACGGCACCTGCCGTAATCGGTGCTGGAACGCCGAGACCTTGACCAATCCCCATCATGGCAATACCTGCCGTACCCGCAGCGCCCCAAGAGGTGCCTGTCGCCAGCGCGGTTAATGAACAAATGATCATTGTTGCCAGAAGGAAAATAGAAGGATGAATGGCTTTAAGACCATAGTAGATGATGGTTGGGACAATGCCGCCAGAAATCCAAGTTCCGACCAGTGCGCCGACCGCGAGAAGGATCAGCACGGCACCCAATCCATTGGAGATACCGTTGAGAGCCGCTTTTTCCAGTTCTTTATACTGATGGCCTAAACGAATCCCGAGCACCATGATGATGAACCAGCCGATGTAAAGCGCAAGTTGAATAGGGAGATCTAACTGGGCAGTGAACGAGAATGCCATCAGTAGAAACAGTCCGAGGGAGACAATAACCTGCATCAAGCTTGGCAGACGGGGGGTAAGTTGCGTCATACAGAGCCTCTTATTAGTGTTATGAGTCATGACTAATAGCTATCGGTTTGCTACTTGTCATAGGAGTGTTAACTCCTTTTGGGTATGCAGTGCACTTTACATTATGCAGAATTATATTTCGATAAATTGTCTATCTATTGTGATTCTGGTCTGCTTAGTTGAATTATTGTGGTTAATAATATGGTTAAACGTTAATTTTAATGGTTTGCAATGTTTTAAAATGTGAATTTCATGTGGCACGTAGTTTTTGTTTTTGTGTTGATGTTTATTGGATTTGTTGAACGAAATAACAAATGAGCAAAAAGGCGCCAAAACAAGGACTTTATTGCTTGTTGAGTTACAAGGAGACAAAAGTTACAGAAATGATGCATTTTTCTCTTGAGATTTCGCTGAGAAAATTGAATATTGGAGGTATTCCTTTTTTAAATTGATTTACATGGAGAGTTGAGAATGAGAGTAGGTTTAGTTGGTTGGCGCGGCATGGTCGGTTCAGTACTGATGCAGCGCATGGTTGAAGAGAAAGATTTTGACCTTATTGAACCCGTTTTTTACAGCACTTCTCAGGTCGGTATTCCTGCGCCAAATTTGGGTAAAGAGGCGGGTTTACTACAAGATGCTTTCGATATTGACAGTTTAAAGCAGTTAGATGCTGTGATTACTTGTCAAGGTGGTAGCTACACAGAAAAAGTATACCCAGCGCTGCGCCAAGCTGGCTGGAAAGGCTACTGGATCGACGCCGCTTCGACCTTACGTATGGCGCAAGATTCGATCATTACTCTAGACCCTGTAAACTTAACTCAAATTCAACAAGGCATTCATGGTGGCACTAACACCTTTGTTGGTGGCAACTGTACAGTAAGCTTGATGCTGATGGGCCTAGGTGGTCTGTTTGAAAAAGGTTTGGTCGAGTGGACCAGCGCAATGACCTATCAAGCAGCGTCGGGTGCCGGCGCGCAAAACATGCGTGAGCTTATCTCGCAAATGGGTGTAATCAACGATTCAGTTAGCTCAGAACTTGCCAATCCTGCAAGCTCTATTCTAGATATCGATCAAAAGGTTGCCGATACCATGCGTAGCGGTTCTTTCCCGACCGACAAATTTGGTGTGCCGCTAGCAGGCTCCCTCATTCCATGGATTGACGTTAAGCGCGACAACGGTCAAAGCAAAGAAGAGTGGAAAGCGGGTGTTGAAGCGAACAAGATCCTTGGCTTCCAAGACGCGCCAGTGCCAATCGACGGCACTTGCGTTCGAATCGGTGCGATGCGTTGTCACTCACAAGCTTTAACGATCAAACTTAAGCAGAACGTACCGATGGATGAGATCGAAGAGATGATCGCCACTCATAATGATTGGGTTAAAGTGATTCCAAACGATCGCGACATTACCGCTCAAGAGCTTACACCGGCGAAAGTTACGGGTACGCTTTCTATCCCTGTTGGCCGTCTGCGTAAAATGGCGATGGGTGATGATTTCCTAAATGCCTTTACGGTGGGTGACCAACTTCTATGGGGAGCGGCTGAGCCTCTACGTCGTACACTGCGCATTATTCTCGCAGAGAAAGCTTAAGCAAGAGCAGGCTTTGTCCTTAGCGAGTTAACAACTAAAAAAAGCCGATGTGTTTACATCGGCTTTTTTGATCTTGGAGCGAGAAGCATGCAGCTCTACTCTTCCTGACCCACCACTCTCAGATCGGGGTCTGCTAGCTCACTGCCACAATGTTTACAATACATCGCATCGGAGTCATGGCCGCTCTGAGAGCAATTAGGGCATTTTACGAGTGCTTTGTGCGAACGCATTTCTTGGCTGAGCTCAGCAGTGATGATTCCTGTCGGTACGGCGAGAATTGAATAGCCCAGCAGCATAGTCAATGATGCTAGCCCTTTACCTAAATTGGTTTGTGGTACCAAATCTCCATAACCGACCGTCGTGATAGTGACGATCGCCCAGTAAATACTTTTCGGAATACTGGTGAAGCCGTTTTCCGGTCCTTCAATAACGAAAATCAGTGCGCCGAAAATGGTGACTAAAATGGCGACAGTACTAAAAAAGATCAGAATTTTGCGTTTTGCCATCAGCAAGGAGCGCAGCAAAATATTCGAATCCTGCAGATAGCGAACAAGCTTAAGAATGCGGAAAATTCGCATCACACGCAGTAAACGAATCACCCCCATGAAAGAAGCGCCCGGGAAGAATAGGGCAAGGTAGGTCGGCAAAATGGCCAGCAAGTCCACCACGCCGTAAAAACTCTTCGCATAGGCGGCGGGTTTAGGCGAGCAGTACAATCGCAGCAAATACTCGATGGTGAACAATGCGGTGAAGGTGTATTCGATGTAACGAAGTTCTTTCGCCCACTGTGCACTGACAGAGGGAATCGACTCTAACACTAATACGATCAACGAAGTGATGATGGCAATAATCAACGCAATGTCGAATGCGCGACCTGCTTTGGTGTGAGTACCAAATATAATGACGTAAAGGTGATGTCTTAAGGAGTTTCTAGGCATGATAGAAAGAATGTTGGTTGCATCCCTCTATCATACCGAGTTTGCCTTGTTCAGGCTAATTTGTGCTGGTTTAAGCAAGGCCTGGAAACAAATTTCGTAGACCGTTGGCGATAAACTCGATTCCGAGGGCGCCCAAAATTAAGCCCATGATACGAGTAATCACGTTGATGCCTGTCTGGCCCAAAAAGCGGACAATAAGTGGTGCAGAGCGGAACAGCAACCAAGTCGCCAGTGCAAACAGTACGATGGTGATGATGATGCCGACGGTATCAAACATGCTTGGGTATCGAGAGCCATAAACGATTGTCGAACTGATCGCACCTGGACCCGCCATAAGCGGCATTGCCAATGGCACCACACCAATTTGTTCACGACTCACATACTCAGACTTCTCTTGTTTGTTCTGCTTATCTTCACCGAGCTTACCGCTCATCATTGAGAAGGCGATGCTCAAAAGCAGTAAACCACCTGCAACGCGGAATGAATCGAGAGAGATGCTGAACATGTCGAGCAGCATCTGGCCAGCAAGCAGAGATACAACAAGAATGATCGCAACGGCAACGTTAGCGGTAACGGCGGTTTTGTGTTTTTCCTCTTGGGTCATATGCCCGGTAAGCGAAACAAACACTGGCATGATGCCAACTGGGTTTACAGCAGCGACTAAGCCGAGAAAAAACTGTAGAAAAATTGCGATTTCGAAGGTTTGCATGAGTGAGTGTCCACAGCAAAGTTAACGACAATTACGGTACACGCGGAATATAGTCGAAAATCTGTTCACCAACGAATGAAAAAAACTAACCTGTAAAGGATGCCATTACTGAGAAAAACTAATTATTGAAATTTTCGTAAATACAAATGACATACTTTGTTACGTAGAATATGACCAGCTGAGAGATGTTCTGACATAAACGTTAACATCTGCACATTTTCGATAAAATTCACCATCGAATATAGAGAGAAATGCAGCTTTGGATATACTCTCAGTAGCACAAGGTTAGTGGCTCACATGAAAGTTTGTGGCCGAAAAATGAAACTTTTTTACAAGATATTGTCGTTTTACTATCTAGTGCAACTAAGTGATGATATTTTGCACAATTATCTTTTGTGATCTAAATCTTTAAAATTCAGTTAGTTATGTCATATTTTGCGATTTGGGTACCACTAAGTGGGTAAATAGTTTTTCAGAACTGATCTGGGTCAATTTTTTTCATAACCTGAAATAATATACTCAGCCCTGAAAGCAATTTACTAAGAAGCCTGCTCTGTTAGGTGGCAAACAAAAGTAGAACAGCGGTCTTAATAAAAAGTTTTTAATATTTGTTAATTTTAGGAGAATCCCTATGCCTGTAACTAATATGGCTGAACTAGATGCAATGATTGCTCGCGTTAAGAAAGCGCAAGAAGAGTTCGCTACTTACTCTCAAGAGCAAGTAGATAAAATCTTCCGTGCAGCATCTCTTGCAGCTAACCAAGCTCGTATCCCGCTAGCTCAACAAGCGGTTGAAGAATCTGGTATGGGTATTGTTGAAGATAAAGTAATCAAGAACCACTTCGCTTCTGAGTTTATCTACAATAAATACAAAGACGAGCAGACTTGTGGCATCCTAGAAGAAGATGACAACCTAGGCACAATGACTATTGCTGAGCCAGTAGGTATTATCTGTGGTATCGTTCCAACGACTAACCCAACTTCTACTGCTATCTTCAAATCTCTAATCTCTCTGAAGACTCGTAACGGCATCATCTTCTCGCCACACCCACGTGCGAAAAACTCTACTAACGACGCGGCTAAACTTGTTCTAGACGCAGCAGTAGCAGCAGGCGCTCCAAAAGACATCATCGGTTGGATTGACCAACCATCTGTAGAGCTTTCTAACGCTCTAATGAAGCACGATGACATCGCTCTTATCCTTGCAACTGGTGGCCCAGGCATGGTTAAAGCAGCATACTCTTCTGGTAAACCAGCAATCGGTGTAGGTGCAGGTAACGTTCCAGTAGTAATCGATGAAACAGCTGACGTTAAACGTGCTGTAGCTTCTATCCTAATGTCTAAGACTTTCGATAACGGCGTAGTGTGTGCTTCTGAGCAGGCTGCAATCGTAGTTGACGAAGTATACGACGAAGTGAAAGAGCGTTTCGCTTCTCACAAAGCGGTTGTTCTTTCTAAAGCAGACGCTGACAAAGTACGTAAAGTGCTTCTAATCGACGGCGCGCTAAACGCGAAAATCGTTGGTCAACCAGCAGCAGCAATCGCTGAACTAGCAGGTGTTAAAGTTCCTGCTGATACAAAAGTTCTTGTTGGTGAAGGTCTTGGTAAAGTATCTTACGACGACGCATTCGCTCACGAAAAACTGTCTCCAACACTAGGTCTATTCCGCGCTGACAACTTCGAAGATGCAGTTGCTCAAGCGGTAACTATGGTAGAGATCGGCGGTATCGGCCACACATCTGGTCTATACACTAACCAAGATACTAACGCAGACCGTATCCGTTACTTCGGTGACAAGATGAAGACTGCACGTATCCTTATCAACATCCCTACTACTCACGGTGGTATCGGTGACCTGTACAACTTCAACGTTGCACCTTCTCTAACTCTAGGTTGTGGTTCATGGGGTGGTAACTCTATCTCTGAGAACGTAGGTCCTAAGCACCTAATCAACAAGAAAACTGTAGCGAAGCGAGCTGAAAACATGTTGTGGCACAAACTACCTAAGTCTATCTACTTCCGTCGTGGTAGCCTTCCAATCGCAATGAGCGACCTAGAAGGTAAGAAGCGTGCATTCCTAGTCACTGACCGTTTCCTATTCAACAACGGTTACGCTGACGACGTAGTACAACTACTTAAAGCTCAAGGTATCGAAGTTCAAACTTTCTTCGATGTAGAAGCGGATCCAACGCTATCTGTTGTTAAGAAAGGTGCAGAAGCAATGCAAAGCTTCCAGCCTGACGTAATCATCGCTCTAGGTGGTGGTTCTCCGATGGATGCAGCGAAAATCATGTGGGTAATGTACGAGCACCCAGAAACTGCGTTCGAAGAACTAGCAATGCGCTTTATGGACATCCGTAAACGTATCTACAAGTTCCCTAAAATGGGTAAGAAAGCTGAGCTTGTATGTATCACTACAACTTCAGGTACGGGTTCAGAAGTTACTCCATTCGCGGTTGTTACAGACGACGAAACTGGTGCTAAGTACCCACTAGCTGACTACGAAATCACGCCAAACATGGCTATCGTTGATGCTAACCTAGTTATGAACATGCCTAAGTCTCTAACAGCATTCGGTGGTTACGATGCAGTAACTCACGCTCTAGAAGCTTACGTATCTGTTCTTGCTAACGAATACTCTGATGGTCAAGCTCTACAAGCGCTTAAGATGCTTAAAGAGTACCTACCATCAAGCTACGCAAACGGTGCAAACGACCCAATCGCTCGTGAGAAAGTGCACAACGCAGCAACTATCGCTGGTGTAGCATTTGCGAACGCATTCCTAGGTGTTTGTCACTCAATGGCGCACAAGATTGGTGCTGAGTTCCACCTACCACACGGTCTGGCGAACGCACTACTAATCTCTAACGTGGTACGTTACAACGCGAACGACAACCCAACTAAGCAAACTGCGTTCTCTCAATACGACCGTCCACAAGCACGTCGTCGTTACGCTGAAGTCGCTGACCACCTAGGCCTAAGCCAAGAAGGTGACCGCACTGCTCAGAAGATTGAACGTCTACTAGCATGGCTAGACGAGCTTAAAGGTAACCTAGACATCCCAATGTCTATTCAAGCGGCTGGCGTGTCTGAAGCAGACTTCGTAGCGAAACTAGACGAACTAGCGGTTGAAGCGTTCGATGACCAGTGTACAGGTGCTAACCCACGTTACCCTCTAATCACTGAGCTGAAAGAAGTTCTACTTGCTTCTTACTACGGTAAAGCATTCGTTGAAGGTGAAACTTTCGAAGGTACTACGGTAATCAAGAAGAAAGCAGACCAAGAAGCAGCGAAAGCGCCTAAAGCTAAGAAAGCAAAAGCTGACGCATAAGTAGGGCGTTAGTTATGAGATAAGTTTTCGCTAGCACGACACTTATCTATCGGGAAAAATCAAAGCCCCAGTCGAGAGACTGGGGCTTTTTTCGTTTGGGCTCTATGACTTGCTGAGTAATGAGGGGTTGGTTTGGCTAGGGATTATTCTCGAGGTTTAATTGACTAAATGGCGCCCAATAAAAAGGGCTGGCGTTATGCGCCAACCCTATAATAACTTACTAGCTTAGCCCTATGGCTTGGGCTATTTGTCGTCTTCTGGGAGTTTAACGTTAAGCTCTAAGACAGAAATATCATCGTCTTTGTGTTCGAAGGAGAGGTCAACCATCGCTGGATCGATAGCGACATACTTACTGATCACTTTAAGGATATCTTCTTTTAGCTGAGGCAAGTAAGATGGCGCAGGATCACCTTGGCTGCGACGCTCAGCGACAATGATCTGTAAGCGCTCTTTGGCTAAGTTCGCAGAATTTTTTTTCTGCGGGCGGAAAAACTCAAGTAATGACATACCGATTTAGCCTCCGAATAGACGTTTAAAAATGCCTTTCTTCTGTTCAGTCAAAAAGCGGAAGTCCACTTGTTGACCAAGCAGTCGCTCAACGGCATCATCGTAAGCCATACCGGCATCTGACTGTTCGTCAAAGATTACTGGAACCCCTTTGTTTGAAGCGTTCAAGACCGCTTGGCTTTCAGGGATAACACCGAGTAGGCTAATGTGTAGAATCTCTTCTACATCTTCTACACTCAGCATTTCACCTTGAGTGACTCGTGCTGGATTGTAACGAGTAAGCAGCAGGTGTTGCTTCACAGGCTCTAACCCTTCTTCCGCACGACGAGATTTCGAATCCAGAATGCCAAGGATACGGTCTGAGTCACGAACAGAAGAAACTTCTGGGTTGGTGGTTACGATTGCCTCATCTGCAAAGTATAGCGCCATTAATGCTCCTTGCTCGATACCAGCAGGAGAGTCACAGATCACGAAATCAAAGCCCATCTCGTCTAACTCGTCCAGAACTCGGCGTACCCCTTCTTTGGTCAAGGCGTCTTTGTCGCGAGTTTGCGAAGCAGGAAGGATAAACAGATTCTCAGTGCGTTTATCTTTGATCATGGCTTGGTTTAGTGTCGCTTCACCATTGATAACATTGACAAAGTCATACACAACACGACGCTCACAACCCATGATCAAATCAAGGTTACGCAGACCGATATCAAAGTCGATCACAACCGTTTTTTTACCTTTAACCGCTAAGCCTGAAGCGATAGCGGCGCTTGATGTAGTTTTACCCACTCCGCCTTTACCTGACGTTACAACAATAATGCGTGCCATTATGTGTTCCTTATAAATCTTAAATCGTTACTAACTCGAACTTGAGCGAGTCATTGTCTAAACTGAACATTACTTTTTGCTGCCAATATTCTTTGGCGAATTGCTCCGTAAGCCAGTAATGCCCAGCGATAGACATTAGTTCTGCATTGAGCTTATTGCAGATGATTACCGCATCTTTGTTACCACTCGCGCCGGCAATGGCGCGTCCACGTAAAGTTCCATGGATATGGATAGAACCATCTGCAATGACCTCAGCGCCTTCGCTGACGTGACTAAGAATGACTAAGTCACAATCTTTTGCATAAATTTGCTGTCCAGAACGCACCGGAGCGCGTACGATTTTAGTTGGTGCAAGCGTTGCTGGCGCTTGGCTTGGGGATTTACTTGCGCTCATCACCGCGAAGTTTGCTTCACTTGCGAGAGTTTGCGTTCGTTTATCTTTGCAGCCAGTGACACCAACCGGAATCATACCGGCTTCGGATATTCCGTGCTTCAGTGCAGCAAAGTCTATTTCACCATCTACTTTTGCAATATTGATGACAACAGGCGCATTGGCAAAAAATGCGGGCGCTTGCTGCACTTTCTCATTGAGAAAATTGACCGTTTTTATCACATCATTGTCGCTAAGGTGCAAAACGGACAATGTGAAGCTACTACCTTTTAGGTCTGGTGAATGTGACATCTTTAACTTACAACCTCGTAAGGGCGTTGCCTGAGACTAGGGTTGTCATGTTATATTCCCCCATTAAGCACAGCAAGTTATCTTGCGCTCAATTGAGTGTTTTGCTCTCAAAATTAGCGAAACATTGACGTTCATTGATTCTAAACGAACAAAAGGCTTCCCATGCTTTGTGCAATTTACAAAAGTTCTAAAAAAGAAGGCGCTTACCTCTACATTCCGAAGAAGGACGATTTTTCACAAGTTCCTGACACACTGATGCAGATGTTTGGCAAACCTATAATGGTTATGGTGATTAAACTCGATGGCCGTCAACTGGCGTCGGTTGATGTGGAAAAAGTACGCAACTCGCTTGAAAGTGAAGGCTTTTTCTTACAACTGCCACCACCTCCCAAAAACTTACTTGATGAATATAAAGAACAAAAAAAAGCACGTCAGCAGTCTGAAGACTAGTTAATGTTGATTTGCTTTTCAGTTGCTCAAGGAGGGCAATGTGAAAAAGTTATTGTCAGTCGTACTAGGTGCTACTCTCGCTAGCTCAGTTTGGGCTAGTGAGCCGGGCTTCGAGCAATATATCGAAAAGTTAAAAAATGAAGCTCGCGATAAAGGGATCTCTGAACAGGTGATTTCACAAGCTTTTGCTAATGTCGAGCATAAGCCTCGTGCGGTTAAAGCCGATCGTAATCAACCAGAAAAAAAGCTCACTTTGGATGAATACATTCCTAGAGCCGTTCCTGATTGGAAAGTAAAACAAGCGAGAGACTTGTATAAAAAACACTACAAAGAGCTGCAACGAATTGGCAAAGAATACGGTGTACAGCCGAGATTTATCGTCGCGTTATGGGGCGTAGAAAGTAACTTCGGTCGTTTTACGGGAAACTATCGCGTGATTGATGCGTTGTCGACCATGGCTTATGACGGTCGCCGAGAAGCTTTCTTCCGTAAAGAGGCGATGGCAGCATTGCAAATTCTGGAAGAAGGCCATGTCGCATACGAAGACTTTAAAGGCTCATGGGCTGGGGCGATGGGACAATGCCAATTCATGCCAAGCTCGTTTTTGTCGTTCGCCGCTGATGGTAACGGTGACGGCCGTAAAGACATTTGGAATACCAAAGCGGATGTATTTGCATCTACCGCTAATTATCTGAGCCAATCTGGTTGGGAAGACGGCTTTACTTGGGGGCGCCAAGTTAAGTTGCCTGAAGGTTTTGACATGAGCCTGGAAGGTCGCGTCGAAGGCAAAGAGAAGTCATTGTCTGAGTGGAATGAGCTTGGTATTACTCGCTACGAAGGACAAGCGTTACCGAATGTGGATGTCAAAGCGTGGTTAACCGCGCCAGACAAAGCGGACGGGCGGGTTTACTTGGTGTACAACAACTACAATGTACTGATGAAGTGGAATCGCTCTTACTACTTCGCTCTTGCGGTCAGCCATTTAGCCGACCGAATCGTACTTTAATTATGATTAAGGAGCTCTTCGGAGCTCCTTTTTGTTGGGAGTTTCTGTGTTATCCGATCGCGCTTCGCAAATGGTGGTGTTCGCCACTCTGCTCAAACATAAGAATTTCACTGTGGCGGCGAAAAACTTGGGCGTCTCTGTTTCACATGTCAGTAAGCAATTGGCTCAGCTTGAAGAGTCGCTTGGCGTAAAGCTGGTCCAGCGCACGACACGTACATTTACCCCTACAGAGGCCGGAGAGCAGTTCTTTCATCATTGCCAGCAAATTGTGCACAGTGTGGAAGAAGCGCAGCGAGAAATCGAAAGTCAGCGAGATGAAGTCGCTGGGTTAATCAAAATTGGCCTCTCGCAGTCATTTGGCACCTTGCATATTTTACCCGCCATTGATGAACTCCGGGTACGATACCCTAACTTGCAAGTTGAAATGCACTTGTTTGATTATCGTGTCGACATGTTGCAAGAAGGGCTAGACTTGTGGATCACCAACAACGAGACGTTACCAGAAGGCTACGTTGCACAGCGATTAGCGGACAGTAAATTTGTCGTAGCCGCATCACCTGACTACCTAATGAAGCACGATACACCTCATCACCCGAACGATTTGGGAGAGCATAACTGCTTGATTTACAGAAGTTGGGAACGCGACTATACCAGTTGGGCCTTTTCTCGCAGCGACGAGCAGCTTAACGTCAAAGTCTCGGGTAATTACTCGGTCGATTTAGCGGAAGCGGTGCGAGACGCAGCGGTAGCCGGTTGGGGTATTGCTTACCTTGCCACTTATTTGATTCGAGATGAGTTCAAAGACGGCCAACTTATCCAGCTGTTACCAGATTGGCAAGCAAGCCAAGATATGCCTTTCTACGCCGTGTATCCTAGTCGTCGTTACCTTCCTACCAAAACCGCAGCCGTGATCGATTTCATTAAGCAAAAGATCGGTTCACCTTGCTTCTGGGATAGACGACTTGCCCCATACTTGCAGTAGGAAAATGGGGCTTTTTCATTGATGGATTATTTCTGTTGTTAGAAACATATTTTCTATTTGGAAATAATAAAATAAAGCAAACGTTTATCTTCAATTAAAACAATAAGTTGCATTGGTGGTTGTTGTTTGTTCTGGTGAACGTACACTCCATTAACAACTGTGATTTGCATCTCGTTTTTATCTGAATATTATCCCACGCCATCCTTGTTCCCCCCCATTTTTTGGATGTTGTTATGAATTCAATCCTAGGTATTGTGGCGATCCTCGCACTCGCGTGGCTACTTTCTACAAATAGAAAAAATATTAACCTAAAAACGGTATCGTTGGCGTTTGCTCTGCAGATCAGCTTTGCGCTCTTGGTGCTGTACGTTCCTGCAGGTAAAGAGGCGCTAAATAGCGTCACAGGGGCTGTTTCTAACTTGATCAACTATGGCCAGGAAGGCATTGCATTTCTGTTTGGTGGCCTAGCGACTGGTGGCTTTACCTTCGCGATTAATGTTCTAGGTATCATCATCTTCTTCTCTGCACTGATTTCAGGTTTGTACCATATTGGTTTAATGCCAAAGGTGATCAATGTGATCGGTGGTGGTTTGCAAAAGCTACTCGGCATTGGCCGCGCAGAATCACTTTCTGCAACGGCGAATATTTTCGTCGGTATGATTGAAGCGCCACTGGTTGTAAAGCCATACCTAAAACACATGACGGACTCTCAGTTCTTCGCTGTGATGGTAGGTGGTCTTGCGTCTGTAGCTGGTGGCACACTGGTGGGTTACGCATCGTTGGGTGTTGACCTTAACTTCCTAATTGCAGCGGCCTTTATGTCGGCGCCTGCTGGCCTATTGATGGCGAAAATCATGGTGCCAGAAACCGAAGCGATTGATACAACTACTGAGTTAGATAACGTTGAAATGCCACGTGCAACAAACGTCGTTGAAGCGATGGCTGACGGTGCCATGTCAGGTCTGCGTATTGCAGTAGCGGTAGGCGCAACGCTTCTTGCGTTTATCAGTGTGATTGCGATGCTAAACGGCATGCTTGGTTGGCTAGGTAGCCTAATGGGCATGGAGCTGAGCTTTGAGCTGATCCTTGGTTATCTTTTTGCTCCGGTTGCATGGCTACTGGGTATCCCTTGGTCTGAAGCGATTACTGCGGGTTCTCTGATTGGCAACAAGATCGTTGTGAATGAATTTGTCGCCTTCATTCAATTGATGGATGTGAAAGCTCAGCTAAGCACTCACTCGCAAGCGATTGTTACTTTTGCACTGTGTGGTTTCGCTAACATCTCAACCATGGCAATGCTGATTGGCGGTCTAGGTAGCGTGGTACCCGAGAAGCGTCCGTTTATCTCTAAATATGGTTTCCGCGCGATTGCAGCAGGCGTAATGGCGAACCTGATGAGTGCATCTATTGCTGGTGTGATTTTAAGCTTGTAGCAACGGGCTGTGGTTAAGCTGCTTTAATTAATCAGCGATTGAAAACAGAAAGGGCAGATATCAAATGATATCTGCCCTTTGATTATCTATTGCTTTCGTTACTTTTTAGTATGGAACTGTTCACATGCAAGCATGGTATTTTCGATAAGGCTTGCCACTGTCATTGGCCCAACACCACCTGGAACTGGAGTAATAAAGCTCGCACGTTCTTTTGCGTTAGGGTAGTCAACATCACCTACTAGCTTACCTGACTCAAGACGGTTAATACCAACATCGACCACAACCGCGCCTTCTTTGATCCAATTTCCTGGAATGAAGTTAGGTTTACCTACCGCAACCACAACCACATCAGCTTGTCGTACGTGGCCCTCAAGATCTTTGGTAAAACGATGGCAGGTTGTTGTCGTACAACCTGCAAGCAGGAGTTCCAACGTCATTGGACGGCCAACAATGTTAGATGCACCAACCACAACCGCGTGTTTACCACGTAGGTCGATATTGTAACGGTCGAGTAGGGTAATGATGCCTTTAGGGGTGCATGAGCGAAGCTTAGGAATGCGCTGAGCCAGTCGGCCAACGTTGTATGGGTGGAAACCATCAACGTCTTTTTCTGGGTGGATTCGCTCTAGTACATGAGTCGAGTCGATACCAGCAGGCAGCGGTAACTGAACTAAGATGCCGTCGATTTCGTTGTCTGCATTGAGTGCGTCGATCAGTGCAAGTAGCTCTTCCTCTGTGGTTGTCGCAGGAAGGTCAAAAGATTTTGAAACAAAGCCGACCTCTTCACACGCACGGCGTTTACTACCAACATACACTTGTGAAGCTGGGTCTTCACCAACAAGCACAACAGCTAAACCAGGGGCGCGTAAGCCTGCTTCCACACGAGCTTTTACTCGCGCAGCAACTTCTGATCGAACCGTTTGAGAGATAAGCGTTCCATCGATATTTTGAGCAGTCATGACTTTCCTTCAAATTAGAGTGACGAATATTTTGCAGCGCATTGTCGCAAATTATTTGATGAACATCTATAAGCAAACGTTTGCTTCGTGGTAATTTTGACCAAGTTATAATTTGGTGGCCTTTTTTTGTTCATTCAGATCAGTTTGTTACGAAAAGCGCTTGTTTTACGATATTGAACTCGTATAATCCTGTCCCTGTAGCGCGCCCTTAGCTCAGCTGGATAGAGCACGTCCCTTCTAAGGATGTGGTCATAGGTTCGAATCCTATAGGGCGTGCCATTTATTAGAGAGCCCCGATATCTCCTTGAGATGTCGGGGCTTTTGCTTTTCTGCTCTGCCTATCTTTTCTCCTTGTTATTGCCTACTTACTCCCCGCACCTTTCCCGCAATGGCGGCTGTTTTTTGATGCTGCTTCATTTTTGACGTGTCTCAGAGACTTTAGTTACCCTTAAATGCCACTTTTTATCTATCTGAAATATAAGAAGATATATTTTTTTATGATGATTAATTTGTATCAAAATCTCGACTTGTGTATCTAGGAGGGCCAACAGCTCAGGGCACAAGGTTTTGTCCTGAGAAATACCGATAGAGATGAAACTGGTAGTTCAAATTGATGAGCAATGACAGAAACTTAAGTAAAAAACGCATCCTCATTGTTGAAGAAAACAGTATGTTGTCAGCGTCCATCAAGAACATGTTGAAGAAAATGGGTGGCGTCGAAGACAAGCTACACAAAGCGCAGAATGTGATGACGTTTAAGCAGTTGGTTAATCAATATCGCTTTGACCTGATCATCTGCTCCTACATGAGCAAAAATAAAGTCGTTGGCCCAAAATATCACTACCTCTACCAGCAGAGTCGTGCCCATTCCCATAGCTGTTGTTTCGTTGTGATAGCAAATGGCGATGATGAGCAGCAGATCATCGGGGCGGAAAACTTAGAGCCGGATGAGATCCTTGAACAGCCCTTCAATTACAACCAGTTCAAACAATTTATCGTTAATAGCTTATACAAACGCAGTGTTTTAAAAACCGTACATTGCCACCTTGACCATGGACGCTTTGATGAAGCGATAGAAGTGTGCAACATCCAGCTCAGCCAGCAAGGCAGTGAATGGTTAGAACTGCCTAAAGTTGTGGTTGATTGTTATGTTCGGCAGGAGCAGTATCAAGCCGCGATTGCGCTGTTGCAAAAACTCACTCGGCAAGTGAAGCATCGCTGGCCTTTGGTTCGGCTAATCTCTTTGCACTACGAGTTGGGTAACGGCGAAGAAGCGCTCGTTTATGCGCATGAGTACGAATCAATGGGCTATCCTCAAGACCCCATGATTTCGCAAATCACCGCGCACCAATCTTTGCTGGGTGCCGATTTAGAGAGTGCGATAGTGAACATGACGACGCTTTCTATTCGCAATCCGCACATTGCTCATTTAAAGCTCAAATGTGCTTGGTTAAGTTTAGCGCAAGGCCATGTCAAAAAAGCGCTAACGTTTGTTGCTCGCATTGATGCTGTATCCGCGATTGATGAGCAAGAGTGGATTCATGCGCAAGAAATGCGATTGTTGCTTGAAGTTGCGTTAGCGAAAAAAGCGCAGAGCAAGATAACGGCCAGTACCTTTAAATCGGTATTGAACTTATCTTTGTGCATTCATGAGAGTGAGTTGGTCGATTCGCATGAGTTATCAAAGAGCTTTTACAATCTGCTGTTGCAGGTTAGTCAAGATAATCCGGTATGCTCACCGAAACGCCTTGAAGGCTTGTATCGCCAAACTCAGTTACCGCATCGTAAGTTCATTTTACTGGCGGTTGCATTGCACATAGGCTGCTTAGATCTCGCTGAATTTTGGTTAACAGATTTAAAGCAGAAGAACTCAAGCCATAACGATATCGTTGCTGCGATTCACACGCTCGTTTTACAGAGGGCACAATGTGTCTTCGATGAGAAACAATCAGCCATGCGATCTGCCAGCGAAAAAGCGTCACTCGGCTCGGTGGTCGATTCGCTGGCGATCAAAGCGAAAGAAGCCCCTTACTTTATCAGCCATCACTCGCACTTTATTAACGCCATGCTGAAATTTAATGTCGTTGATAACAGCAATATTGAACTCCTGAAAGAGCAATTTGCCGTCAGCGTGGCGATCGTGATTGCGAATTTAGTCAAGCAAGATCCAATGCACCCTAAAGTCTCAAAGATTCGGCAGGCTAAGCGTATCGTCCAAGAGAGGCTGCAAAAGCGTGCGACGGCCTAGTAGTATTCGCACCTGCGGTGAATTGGGTGCGATTGATTACTGTACTTATGTAAGGCTTTTCGGTAGCATGGCGCTCCTCCTGTAAACACCCGATTTGTTTAGGTTCGATAGAAGTTCTACACGTTTAGGCACCATGCGCAGTATTCATACCAAAATTAAACCCGAATTTGAGCCTTTGTTGTCCGAGTTAGCGCTTCATGCCCTTTTGCACCTGCATACCAATCATAATGGTAAAACGCTGGCTTATAAGTCGCGCAGTGATATCAACGATATTCTTTCAGCTTGGCTGAACAAGTCTTCTAACTCTAAGAAATATAAACCATTTAAGAAGAAGGTTCGTTCGCTGGTTACCCATGCCCGTTCACAGAAACTGGATATGGTGGCGATGCTTGAGAACTTGTTACCGCCACAGCAAGGGGATGAACTGCCGCATCTCGACAGCTTTTTGTTGCTGATTAATACGTTGGAAAAAGAGCTTAACACCACGGTACTAGTTTCAAGTCCAGAAGCGGTTGATTTGGCATTTAACCCAAAAGGTTGTTTGCTGTGTGTGCTTTCTCCTGACTTGAATACCCATTTCAGTGAGCGTAATCGCCTTGTCGCGGATGTCTCGATGCTGTTTCGTGGCACTAATGGGGAACGACACGCCTTTTTACGTACTATCTATTCGTCGTCCATTTTTGAGCATAGAGTCGAATTTGAGGACGGCGACTTTGTGCGTATTAGCTTAATGCTAAGATAAAGACAAAACAGGGCAGCCATTGGCTGCCCTGTTGGTTTCTAATGATCAATCAAGCCAGTTTAAACTCTTGTAACTGCTGATTCACTTCCGCGACTTCGGCTTTATAGTGAGACACGATGCTATCCATGTTACTCGCAAGCTGCCCAGTTTTAAGTGCAATGTCTGCCAATACGTCGACGTCTTTATCCACATCTTCACTCGCTTTAGATTGCTCTGTCGTTGAATTGGCGATGCTGGTAATGTGCTGATTTACCGTTTCAATCAAGTGCTCCAGCTCAGAGATACTGTCGTTAACGCCCGATACTGACTCAAAGGTAGAATCGGTCGCTTCACGGCTTTTGTTCATATTGCTGACAGCGGTTTGAGTGTTACTTGTGATATTGCTGAGCAACTGAGAAATATGCTCTGTCGCTTCTTTACTTCTCTGTGCAAGGTCTCTGACTTCTGAGGAGACAACCGCAAACCCACGCCCGTGTTCACCCGCACGCGCAGCTTCGATGGCGGCATTGAGCGCCAGCAAGTTGGTTTGTTCAGAGATGCCGTTGATGGTGTCGACAATTTTACTCACGCTCTGCGCATCTTGCTCCAATCTCGCCATACACTCTTGAGTTTGCTCAATTTGTGAGACAAGCGCTTCGACCACATGATAAGAGTTCTGGCTTTGCTCTTGGCAGCTCAAGACTTTGTTGGTCATTTGCTCTGTCTCCTCGAGCGCTCGCTCTGAGGATGAGGCGATCTCTAAACTGGATTGAGACAGTTGCGTCATGGCTGTGGCAATGTTGCTGCATTTATCGTTAGTGGCTTTGCTGCTTTCTCCTAGATCACCGGCACCTTGCACAATGTGGGTTAGCCGTTCGTTACTGTGCTCATTGGCTTCAAGAATATTGAGAAGCAACCGCTTGATGCTGCTAGTTAGACCATTGACACTTTGAGAGATATGGCTGAGTTCATTATTGCCTTGTGCGTTGAGCTCAATGCTGAGATCTCGCTGACTCGACATGGTTGATAGGTCACCCGTTACAGAGATCACTTGCTTACGTAGAACACGTATAGACGTAATGACACCCACGATTAAAACAAAACTGATCGCAATAGACGCGGCAAGTAAGACACTCATGTTAAGCGCGGCTCGGTCAGCTTGTTCGATCGAGGTATACAGCATTTGATCTTTGACCGTATTTCGGATGCCATTGATCAGTTTGATCCGCTCTGTTGCCATGGCAAACCAACGAGTAGGCTCGGGGCCTTGCAGTGCCTTTAGGTTATCTTTCTGAGCGAGAAATTGTTGTTGTATCGCTTCAACGTCTTTCCAAATGGCGTTTTGCATCACTTGATTGAGCTCGGTCGCTAAATTACTTGGTAAAGCAATATCAGCTCTACGCTGAGCGTAAACACCAGAGGCAAGGTAGTCTTGAATTGCGATGTATTGACCAAGTGATGAACTTTTTCGCGAAAAAGCGCCGTTCAGTGCTCCTCGCACTTGTCCCGCTCGCTCTTTCATTTCCATAACGGAGATTAGGCTTTTACTTAGACCCGCCACTTTGGCATTAGACAATTTACCGCTCGCGAGTGCGGCATTATCGATAGCCAGTTGGTTAAGATTGGAATAGTAAGCAAATGGTGAAAAATCCGGTGCTAGTCGATCGATCCCTTGACGCGCCGCTGGCAGTCGTTTCAGCTCTGTCTGGATACTCGAGAGAAGCTGTTGCTGCCATTGTTCTGGTAATTCATCGGTTTGGAAACCGAGCAAGTTCTGGATATGTTGATCCACACTGACTCTGTGCTTGGTCAAAGCTTCCACTTGGTTTGGGTTTCCTTTGCTACCTAATACACCGGCACTAAGCCCGCGTTCTACTGCGAGATTGTGTGCAAGGTTGTCATACAAAAGGATGAGCTCTGTGGCGGCTTGATCCTTTTTCGCTTGGCTTAACGTTGCTTGATACTGAAAGATAAGCTCGACGGCGAGTGTGAGAGAAACAATGATGGGAATTCCAGCAAGAATAAGTACTAAACGATTGAGACTAAACCTTTGAATTAAGGCGTTCATATTCACCCCTAGCATGACTGTTTTAGTTATAGGTAAAGTATAAGACGCTGAAAAAGTGGTGGTTAATTTTGCGAGCGTTATTGAGCTCTTGCTGATGGAGTATTACCAAATATGTGACTTTAATCATATAAAGTAACCACTCAAATACCGTAGTGAATGTCATAAAAAGTTCATTGAATTAACTATTGAGCTTTTACGATTATTTCATCATATTGTAATCATCGTGTAACAAAAGAGAGGTTTGCCTATGCAGCATCAAGAAATGATCCATCCTACCGATTTTGGCGTTATTAGCCGCACCTGTTTGTTTTCTCTCGTTGGCATTGTCAGTATTTTTGCCATTCTCTGATCCATTCTTCGCTGTGAACTTTGCCTTAGTATCTGGGCACTAACTTGGTCCCAATTTATTAAGGCGGTTCTTGGCTCAATTGTTGAACCCTTTACGTTTAAAATGAACGACGTTGACCATTCGTCAATGGCGCGAGAAAGGGAGGGGGGCAATTAGTCGTGCCTTCTGATGACATGAATTGATAGATTTATGCTTAGCGATGTTACAAAGTTGTGAGCGATATCTGCCCTATGTTCAAATTATCCACATTTATCAATCAGCAGTTATATCACTTCTCTCTACACTATTAGCCACGCATCATAGGTAATGAATTAGGTGTATGAACGCTAGAATACTTGTTGTAGATGACGATGAAGAAATCCGTGAGCTGTTAGACGAATACTTAACGAAAAGTGGTTATCAGGTTGCGACGGTCGGTGACGGAGAGGCGCTAAAACAGCACCTTGAGGTGCACGGTTATCCTGATCTAGTGTTGCTTGATGTCATGCTGCCTGGTGATGATGGCTTTACTCTGTGTCAGTACATTCGCCGCGAATCGAGTGTCCCTATTATTATGTTGACGGCTGTCTCTGATGAAACCGATCAAATTATTGGTTTAGAGATTGGAGCTGATGATTACATTGCTAAGCCTTTCAACCCGCGCCAATTAGTGGCGCGTATCAAAGCTGTGTTGCGCCGCGTTCACCTCAATGAAGATAAAACCAGTGATGCGTTGCCAAAGCAAATTACTTTTGGCGATTGGCGCCTTGATACCCTAGCGCACAAGATTATCCACCTCGAGAATGGGAAAGAGCATGATTTGTCTGGCAGTGATTTTGCCATGTTGATGTTGTTTTTGACTCGTCCTAATGAAGTGTTGGACAGAGATACCATCTCATTCGCCACCCGTGGTCGAGAAGCTTTGCCGTTTGAGCGCGGGATCGACGTGCAGTTAAGTCGATTAAGAAACCGTCTTGGTGATAGTGGCAAGTATCCGCAATACATAAAGACTATGCGTGGCAATGGCTACATTTTGGCTGTGCCAGTGAGTATCGAGCACTAAAGTCATGCGGGCCATTTTACGACGCATTAAACCGAACTCACTGGTTACTCGTACGCTTGGTTTAGCGTTATTGGCTGTGGTGTTAGCCCAAGGGATCGCCACCTCGATTTGGTATAGCGAATCTAAGCAGAAAGAGTTGGCTGGTATCAAAGATGCCTCCGAGAGTATGGCGAATATGTTTGCCTCCACGGTGACCTTCTTTGAATCTCTTCCCACCCGCTATCGGCATATTGTTTTGGACCAGATCCGCAATATGGGCGGTACTCGATTTTTCGTTTCCTTTAACAAAGAGAAGCTGATTGTTGAACCGATTGCCGACACGCAGCTCAAGCGAGCCTCTATCCGTTCAGTCGAAACCGTGCTGCGACAAAAGTTGACCAAAGTGGCATCGATTTCAGTCGACTTCTCGCGCCCAGAAGATTTACGTCTGCTGAAAAACGATATCTATTTACATGATTTGCCCAAATCGTGGGCGCATCATACCTTGACCTTATCCCCGATTGATCCACCGATCTTAGTGGTGCAAATCGAATTAAGCAGTCATGAATGGGTCTATATCGCGGCTCTTCTCCCCGCACCTTATGTGACGCTGGATGACACAGTGATTGCGAGAGAACAAATCCTCTTTTTGATTTTGTCCACCACTTTGCTACTCGGTTTGACCTATATACTGATGCGACGTCAGGTTAAGCCTTTAAAGAGACTGGCCAAAGCCGCAAACGAAATGAGTATGGATATTGATCAGCCGCCGCTTGCTGAAGAGGGGGCCAGCGAATTGGTGACCGCAACCCGCGCCTTCAATCGAATGCAACAAAGGATTCGTCGCTATGTGGCCGATCGAGAGCATCTGTTTTCTTCAATTTCGCACGATCTCAAGACTCCGATCACCCGTTTACGCTTGCGGGCAGAACTGCTCGAGAGTGATACCAAGCGGCATAAATTTAATAAAGACCTTGATGAGTTAGAGATGATGGTGAAGGGGGCGTTGCAATGTGTCAAAGACACCGATCTGCATGAAAATAACGCCTTCATCGATCTTAATGAGATGATTTTGTCGGTGATTGAACCGATGAATTATCACCAAACGTGCGTTCGTTTCACGCCAAAGACGAGCGACCCAATTGTAGCTAAGCCGCTGGCAATTAAACGTGTATTGACCAATTTACTCGATAATGCGGTTAAGTATGGTCAGAGCGCCGATGTGACGGTCATGGTTTCTGAAGAGTGGATTACGGTTACCATTGATGATCAAGGTCCTGGTATTCCAAAGGACAAACTTGAGCTGGTATTTGAACCTTATTTTAGGCTAGCCAGTGATGACCAAGGACACGGCTTAGGGCTTGGGATCTGTCGTAATATTCTCCACGGACACGGCGGAGATCTCATTATTAGTAATCTTCCTCAGGGCGGTCTACGCGCTCAACTCTTTATTCCGCCTAGCCTTGAAGTGTAATGTAACTTTTTTGTTACATTGGTTTTACGCTTTGTTTCAATCTCAAAATTCTATTTGGATAGACTCAGTATTGTTCAAGCACGAAGTGAACGGGTCAGTTATGCAGTCGGCCTGATGTCTAATCCAATACATGGAAGATAATAATGAAAATCAATAAAACCCTACTTACTCTATCGCTCTTGTCTGCCTCTGCGTTTACCCAAGCGGGTGAAGTTGAAGTACTTCACTGGTGGACTGCTGGCGGTGAAGCAAAATCGGCCGCTGTTCTTAAAGAGATGCTAGAAAAGCAAAATCATACTTGGAAAGATTTTGCGGTAGCTGGTGGTGGCGGTGAGTCAGCAATGACAGTACTGAAAACTCGAGCGGTTTCTGGTAACCCTCCTTCAGCGGCGCAAATCAAAGGTCACGATATTCAAGAGTGGGGCGGATTAGGCTTCTTAACGTCTTTGGATAAAACAGGTAAAACGGAGCAATGGGATGAGATTCTTCCTTCCGTTGTTACTAAAGTGATGAAATTCGACGGTGAGTACGTTGCTGTGCCTGTCAACGTACACCGTGTTAACTGGCTATGGGCCAACCCAGAAGTACTGAAAAAGTCGGGTGTCGAACTGCCAACAACCCTTGATGAATTCTTTGTTGCTGCAGACAAGATCAAAGCGGCAGGTTTCGTTCCTCTGGCTCATGGTGGTCAGCCTTGGCAAGACGCTACCGTGTTCGAAGCCGTTGCTCTGGATGTGCTAGGCAGTGAAGATTACAACAAAGCGTTTGTCGATCTTGATATGGATACCTTGTCTGGCGACAAGATGGTTGAAGTGTTTACTAAGTTTAAGAAAATGCGCGACTACATCGATTCTAACTCTCCTGGCCGAGATTGGAACGTCGCGACGTCTATGGTGATCAACGGTGAAGCCGCGATGCAAATCATGGGTGACTGGGCAAAAGGTGAGTTCTCTGCCGCGGGTAAAGTCCCTGGTAAAGATTACATCTGTGCGCCGGCTCCAGGTACTGACGGCCAGTTCACTTTCAACATTGATAGCTTTGCGTTCTTCGAATTAAGTGATAAAGCCAATCAACAGGCACAGCAAGACTTAGCGAAAACCATTCTGACAAAAGACTTCCAAGAAGTGTTCAACTTAAACAAAGGTTCAATCCCTGTTCGTCTTGATATGGACATGAGCAAGTTTGACCAATGTGCTCTGGACTCAATGGCTACGTTTAAGGCAAGTGCTAACTCTGGTGATCTCGTACCGAGTATGGCGCATGGTCTATCCACAACGAGCTACGCACAGGGTGCGATTTACGATGTAGTGACCAACTTCTTCAATGACAACTCTGCGGATCCAAAACAGGCAGCGCAGAAGCTAGCAAAAGCCGTAAAAGCGGCGATCTAACTTTCTCTAGTTAGACTCATCACCCCCAAAGGGCGAGTAGGCTTGTGGGGAGCCTATTCGCCCTTTCCTTTACATCCAACCAGGAATTTGAGGTTGGATGAGATGACGTAAGGATTCGTTATGGAGCATGTTGTATCTCGGTATGCAGATAAGTCTGCGCCTAAGCCAAGTTTTGCTGACAGATTGCAGCGCTGGCTACCGAAAATCGTTCTTGCGCCGACCATGTTGGTGACTGTGGTTTGTATCTACGGTTACATTTTTTGGACGGCAGCATTATCAATGACCAACTCTCGTTTTTTACCTAGCTTCAATTTTGCTGGTTTTACTCAGTATTCTAAGTTGATGGAAAACGATCGTTGGATCACCTCAATTACCAACTTGGGTATTTTTGGCCTGTTGTTTATGTTGGTTGCTATCGGCCTTGGTGTGGGTTTGGCCATTCTGCTTGACCAAAATATTCGACAAGAAGGGGCAATCAGAACCATTTATCTCTACCCAATGGCATTGTCATTCATTGTCACGGGTACTGCGTGGAAATGGATACTCAATCCAGGTCTTGGTATTGAAAAATTGATGCAAGATTGGGGATTTAGTGACTTCGAATTTGACTGGTTAGTCAACTCAGATATGTCGGTTTACACCTTAGTTATTGCCGCCGTTTGGCAGTCATCAGGTTTTGTCATGGCGATGTTTTTAGCTGGCCTGCGCGGGATTGATGCATCGATTATTAAAGCTGCGCAAATTGATGGTGCGAGCTTGCCGACCATCTATTGGAAGATCATTCTGCCTTGTTTAAGACCGGTATTTTTTAGTGCTGTGATCATTACTTCCCATATCGCCATTAAGAGCTTTGATTTGGTAACGGCGATGACGGCTGGTGGCCCTGGCTACTCATCAGATTTACCCGCCTTGTTTATGTATGCGCACTCATTTACTCGTGGTCAGATTGGCTTGGGCGCAGCGAGTGCCATGATGATGTTGGCTGGAATACTGGCGATTCTCGTCCCTTATTTGTATTCAGAGCTTAGGGAGAAGAAATCATGACCCAGAATAAAAATTTTGCGCGACTCTTTATCTATACCACCTTGGTGTTCTTTTGTGTCGTGTACCTGATGCCGCTGTTTGTGATGGTGATTACCTCATTTAAAACCTTGCCGGACATTAAAGCGGGTAACTTAATGTCGTTACCAAAAGAGTGGGTGTTTGATGCTTGGTATAAAGCGTGGGACAGCGCCTGTACCGGGGTGAAATGTGAAGGGGTTAAGGGCTATTTCTGGAACTCATTCCAAATGGTCATCCCAGCTGTTGCCATCTCGACACTACTTGGTGCGTTTAATGGTTATGTTGTGACCAAGTGGCAATTCCGAGGCTCTAACTTATTCTTCAGTTTGCTGCTGTTCGGTTGCTTTATTCCGTTTCAAGTTATCTTGCTACCTATGGCTGCCGTACTGGGTAAATTAGGCCTCGCCAACACGACAACAGGTTTGGTGCTCGTGCATGTGATCTATGGTATGGCGTTTACGACCTTGTTCTTCCGTAATTTCTACATTGGGATACCGGATGAATTGATTAAAGCAGCCAAGTTGGATGGGGCGGGCTTCTTTACTATTTTCTTCAAAATCTTATTGCCGTTATCAACGCCTATCATCATGGTCACCGTTATCTGGCAGTTCACGGCCATTTGGAATGACTTCTTGTTTGGTGTGGTCTATTCAGGCTCAGAAACACAGCCGATTACCGTTGCATTGAACAACTTAGTCAATACCAGCACAGGAGTTAAAGAATATAACGTAGATATGGCAGCCGCTATCATTGCCGCATTACCGACCTTAGTGGTTTACGTGCTGGCAGGAAAATATTTTGTTCGTGGCCTAACGGCAGGATCAGTAAAAGGATAATTACTATGGCAACTCTAGAACTCAAACAGATCCGTAAAACTTACCCGAAGGCGGAACAAGAGACATTAAAAGGCATTGATATCAGTATCGACTCTGGTGAGTTTCTGATTTTGGTTGGTCCATCTGGGTGTGGCAAGTCGACTCTAATGAACACCATTGCGGGTTTAGAGGGGATCAGCGGGGGAGAGATTGTGATTGATGGACGCGATGTTTCTCAAGTTGAGCCGAAAGACCGTGACATTGCGATGGTATTCCAGTCTTACGCGCTGTACCCGAATATGACGGTGCGCGGCAATATCGCGTTTGGTCTTAAAATTCGCAAAATGCCAGACAACGAAATTGAAGAAGAGGTGCAGCGGGTTGCGACTATGCTGCAAATTGACCATCTGCTTGACCGAAAGCCTTCGCAACTCTCTGGGGGGCAAAGGCAGCGTGTCGCGATGGGACGCGCGTTAGCTCGTCGACCTAAGTTGTACCTTTTCGATGAACCGTTGTCTAACCTGGATGCCAAGCTTCGTGTTGAGATGCGCCATCAGATCAAGCGTCTCCACCAGCAGCTTAATACCACCATCGTTTATGTGACTCATGATCAAATCGAGGCCATGACTCTCGCCGATCGTATCGCGGTAATGAAGGATGGTGAGTTGCAACAACTGGGTACTCCGCACGAGATCTACACAAAGCCAAACAACATGTTTGTGGCAGGTTTTATGGGCTCTCCGTCGATGAACTTCATTGAGACTATGGTTGATCTGGATGACCAAGATAAGCCAGTTATAAAAGTCACAGGAAGTAATAATCAGGAACACCACATAAAACTTCCGCCTTCAATGAGATCGCAAGATGGCAAACGGATCGTGATTGGTCTGAGACCGGAGCACATTACGGAGTCAGAGAATCCAGACTCGTCGGCGTCTACCCAGCTTGATCTTCAGCTTGAAGTTCTTGAACCAACGGGGCCTGATACGATTGCCATGATAAAAGTGAATGATCAGGAAGTGGCCTGTCGCTTGTCGCCTGAATTTGACGCCAAAGTAGGGCAAATAGCGCCGTTGCACTTTGATTTGTCAAAAGCGGTCTTTTTTGATGCTCAAACCGAGCAAAGAATCGACTTTAACTGATTGAGTGTGCTCCCAATGAAGAATCACGGGGGATTATCAGGTTAGGCTTGCAACCTGAACTTGGGAGCACACTCCCCTTAGGCCGTTAATAAATTTATTAATAAACTTCTCATTAAGGTCTATGCTTAAAGGGAAGTTTCGGCTTGGCTTGGGATCATTGGGGCCACTCAGCCAACTTTGATGGAGGAGAGGGATAGCATGCTTTTGTCTCCTTTGCTCTCTCCCTCTCCTCACATTTTTCTGAATATATCCTTTTGTTATCTCAACGTTTTTGTGACTTATGTTGCATCCGTTCGTCGTCTTGTTTCGTGCGGGATTTGACCCATTTGCGATTATTAAATGGGGGGGATTCCACCCATTTTTGTTCTCTACGGCTCCCAGTCTGAGGTCAATTAAATTCATTCGCCTTGTTAAGTGATTGTTAACTAATGATAAGTTAAATAAATGTTATTTTTGGCCTGGTTATTGCCCTTGTAGATAGACAACACCCAGTGATGGGGTTGTCCAATTAACAAGGAGAATAATAATGTTTAAGCCATTGACCCTACTATCTGTATCGATTCTTGCTGTCACCAGTTTTAATGCTGCCGCAAACTGTGACCCAGGCGAGACAGTGATTAAATTCAGTCACGTAACGAACACAGATAAGCACCCGAAAGGGATTGCGGCTTCATTACTGGAACAACGTGTCAATGAAGAGATGAACGGCAAAGTCTGTATGCAGGTTTTTCCTAACTCGACTCTGTACGATGATAACAAAGTGCTTGAAGCGCTATTGAACGGTGACGTGCAACTTGCTGCCCCTTCTCTTTCTAAATTTGAAAAGTTCACCAAAAAGTACCGTATTTTCGATTTACCATTCCTGTTTGAAGACGTGGCCGCGGTCGACCGTTTCCAAAACTCAGAGTCTGGTGAGAAGCTAAAAAATGCGATGAAACGCCGTGGTCTACAAGGTCTTGCGTTCTGGCACAATGGCATGAAACAGATGTCGGCAAACAAACCACTGCTTAGTCCAGATGATGCAAAAGGTCTTAAATTCCGTGTACAGGCATCTGATGTTTTGGTTGCTCAGTTCGAGCAGCTAGGTGCAAACCCGCAGAAAATGTCATTCAAAGAAGTTTACGGTGGCCTTCAAACGAAAGTTATCGATGGACAAGAGAACACTTGGTCAAACATTTACGGCAAGAAGTTCTTTGAAGTTCAAGATGGCATCACTGAAACCAACCACGGTATTTTGGACTACCTAGTTGTAACCTCAAACGACTTCTGGAAAGGCCTACCTAAAGATCAGCGCGAGCAGCTAAACACTATCATCCAAGAAGTGTCTGCGACACGTAATGCTGAGTCAACCAAAGTGAATCTAGCCAACAAAAACAACATCATCGAAGCCGGTGGTGAGGTACGTAGCCTAACACCTGAACAGCGTCAGCAGTGGGTAACGGCACTACAGCCTGTTTGGAAAAAGTTTGAGAAAGACATTGGTTCAGACCTTATTGAAGCTGCGCTGGCTTCGAACCAATAAACTGAGCAACCCTGAAAATAACTATAAATATTTCCCCTAATCATTGGCCCTCTTGTCGGGAGGAGGGCCTCTTTTCCCTGTAATGCCGTGCTGGTTGTGAATCGGTGTGGTCTATAAAGCGATGTAACTATGGAACAGTCAATTTTTGCCAAAATAGGTAAAGTGACCGATGCCATCGAGGAGACGTTAATAGCTTTCTTCCTTGGTGCGATGACTTTGCTCACTTTTGCCAACGTTATTTTTCGATATGTCTTCAATGACAATATTCTTTGGGCTCTTGAACTCACCGTTTTCCTGTTTGCTTGGATGGTGTTAGTTGGCGCATCTTACGGCGTGAAAAAACATTTCCACATTGGCGTTGATGTTGTGATTAACATGGCGCCAGAGAAGCTGAGAAAAATCTATGCTCTGATCGCTGCAGCGTGCTGCCTTACCTTTTCAATTCTGCTTTTGATTGGCTCTTGGAACTACTGGTACCCATTTGCGACTGAACGCGCTTGGTACGAAACCGATGATATTCCAATGCCTGAAATGCTGCAGTTCCTTGCGGATTGGCTAAATGAGGGTGAGCGCTATGAAAAACTGCCACGCTTTATCCCATACATGGCCCTACCTATTGGTATGGCATTACTCACGTTTCGCTTTAGCCAAATCACGATTCAAATTGCGACCGGTAAACTTGACCGTTTGATCGCAGGGCACGAAGCAGAAGAAGAGTTAGAAGCATTAAAAGAAGAGCTCAAAGATGCCGGTGAGGCGATGGAGCCCAAAACGGCGGACTCGCCAAATAACGACAAGAGCAAGGAGAGCTAAACCATGGATATTCTGTTTTTATTCCTGATGGTGGTGGGCTTCATGCTTGTGGGCGTGCCGATTGCCGTATCACTGGGCCTGTCCAGTATACTGTTTTTGATGATGCACTCGGATGCTTCTTTAGCGTCGGTCGCTCAGACTCTGTTTAACGCGTTTGCTGGTCACTATACGTTATTAGCGATTCCTTTCTTTATTCTTGCGTCTAGCTTTATGTCTACAGGCGGTGTGGCCAAGCGTATTATTCGCTTTGCGATTGCGATGGTAGGTTGGTTCCGCGGTGGTTTAGCGATGGCTTCCGTTGTCGCGTGTATGATGTTTGCGGCGCTATCAGGCTCGTCACCAGCAACGGTGGTGGCCATTGGTAGTATTGTTATCGCGGGTATGATCAAAAACGGCTACTCCAAGGATTTTGCTGCAGGGGTTATTTGTAACGCGGGGACTCTCGGTATCTTGATTCCACCTTCCATCGTGATGGTGGTGTACGCGGCAGCAACGGATGTATCTGTTGGTCGTATGTTCCTTGGCGGGGTCATTCCTGGCCTTCTCGCTGGTGTGATGCTAATGATCGCTATCTACATTGCTGCGCGTGTGAAGAATCTACCTAAGCAGCCTTTCGTCGGCTGGGGCGAGATGTTTGCGGCTGCTAAAGATGCGAGCTGGGGCCTATTGTTGGTAGTGATTATCCTTGGTGGTATCTACGGTGGTATCTTTACGCCAACGGAAGCGGCGGCGGTCGCTGCGGTATATTCTTTCCTGATCGCAAACTTTATCTACAAAGATATGGGGCCGTTTGCTGACAAAGAAAACACTAAGCCTGCGTTAGTTAAAATATTCCAAGCGTTTGTTCATAAAGACACGAAACACACGTTATACGAAGCGGGTAAGCTGACCATCATGCTGCTGTTTATCATTGCCAATGCACTGATCCTTAAGCATGTTCTGACAGAAGAACGCATTCCGCAAATGATCACTGAATCTATGCTGTCTGCTGGTCTTGGTCCGATTACCTTCTTGATTGTGGTAAACGTGCTGCTACTCATTGGTGGTCAGTTTATGGAGCCTTCTGGTCTGCTGATCATTGTCGCACCGTTGGTTTTCCCTATCGCGATTGCACTGGGTATCGATCCTATTCACCTTGGTATCATGATGGTGGTAAACATGGAGATAGGTATGATAACGCCTCCAGTTGGGCTCAACCTGTTCGTGACTGCCGGGGTAGCGAAAATGTCGATGATGCAAGTGGTTAAAGCGGCCTTACCTTGGGTGGCAGTCATGTTCTTATTCCTCATTATCGTGACTTACGTTCCCTGGGTATCGACATGGTTACCGACGACCTTAATGGGGCCGGAAATTATTACTAAGTAGTTTTATCTAACCACAAAAAGCCTCGCTGTTAAGCGGGGCTTTTTTAGTCTTAGCGATTGAAATTTATACATATTGCTGGCGACTCTCAATGAAAGTGATTACCATGCCCGAGTATTTACTTTATAAATGCTTCGATAATAAATAATTAAAATGGATGATTAATGAAACAGATTTGGCTTTTGCTAGCCTTCTTGTGGCTAAGCGTCAGTGTACAGGCAAACGAACTTCCAACCTCTACAACACCTGAGTGGGTTAAAACTCAGACGTTCGAAGTGGCCACTCAACGGCGAGACCGTGTGGATGGTAGCGTTTATATGTTGGTCTCTAACCAAAACAACTATCTGCTACCGAAACCTACCTTTTATAGCCGCTATGTCACTCAAGCGGTAAACGCTGAAGGGGTCGAAAGTAACTCGCAAATAACCATTGATTTTGATCCTAGCTACCAAGAGGTTGTATTTCATGACATCACGGTTTGGCGGGATGGGAAAGCGTCTGACCGCATGGCTACAACGGAGGTGAAGCGTTTTAAGCGTGAAGAAGAGCTAGAAAAACTGCTTTATAGTGGCCAAGAAACCTATTATCTCGTGATCAATGATGTGAAGGCCGGTGATGTGATTGATTATAGTTATTCAATTGCGGGTCTTAACCCTGTGTTTAACGGCTACGTTGATAACTGGATCAAGTTGGGTTGGAGCGTACCGGTGCTAAAAACTTATGCGCGCATACTTACACCGGAAAATCAGTCATTCAATGTGAGTCGTTATGGGGATAGCGAACATTTTGAGTCCCGCGTTGAAAAACACGATGGTTATACTGAATATGAGTTTTTTGATGGCCGCCGAGCGTACAGCTATCTGAATGAACCGGATCAACCGCAATGGTTTATTGAGTATCCATACCTCAACATCTCAAACTATCAAAGTTGGCAAGAAGTTGTTGATTGGGCACTGCCTTACTATGTGATCGATACTCAGGGCGAGCAGTTCAATCAAGCTATTGATGAGCTCAAAAAGGAAACGGACACTAAGCAACAAATTGTCGCGGCAATTAAATTGGCGCAAGAGTCAATTCGTTACTTGGGGATGGAAAATGGTATTGGGTCACACGCACCTCGTCAGCCCGAGCAAATTTTGCAACAAGGCTATGGAGACTGCAAAGACAAAACATTACTACTGACTGCTTTGCTTCGTGCTATCGGGGTTGAGGCGCATCCTGCTCTTGTTAGCACGTCCTTTCGCGACCATTTGACGGAGCAACCCTCAGGCCACAGTGCCTTTAACCATGTCATTGTTACTTTTGAGTTTGCTGGAAAGCAGTTTTGGGTTGACCCAACTCAAACGGGTCTTTCTGATAGCTTAGCGACGTTAACTCAGTCTGAGTTGGGTTATGGCCTCATCATTAAACCCGGCCAGACTAAGCCAACCAAAATCAACACGACCAATGTCAACGAAGTGGTGACATCGTCTACCTTTGATGTCAAACCACACAAAGACGGCACTGCGACTCTGTTTGTTGAGACAACTTACAAAGGTAAACAAGCTGATCGAATGAGACGTTATTTAACGGCGAACTCGATCGAGCAGGTCATGGATGAATTCGAAGGTTACTACAACAAGCATTACGACGGCATTAGCGCATCTGAGCGATTTGGCTACACCGATGACAGAGAGAAAAACGAGCTGCAAATGACTGAGAGCTATGGCATCGAAAAAATGTGGTATCTAAATGAAGAAGACGATGAGCAGTTTGAAGTCTATGCTGATGTGATTGATAGCACTATTTATCTGTCAGAGCAAAAACGTCGTGAGACACCGTTTTATATTGGTCGCCCCGTCAAAGTGGTGCAAACTCTTGTGATCGATCTGCCGTCAGAGTGGACCATTGAGGGAGACGATATTAACGTGTCTAACGAAGTGTTCGATTTTTCATTGAAAGTGTCTGGCGAAAACGATGGTTGGTTATCAAAGCTATCCAAAACTTATCGCAAAGCGCAGATAGAGTATGTATTTAACCGTAAGAAAACCGATGTAATGCCTGATGGCCTGAAAGCTTACAACAAGCAACTCGAGAAAGCCTCAGAAAACGTCGTGTATCAGTTTACTAGTTACGAATAACCCACTTACCTTAAGCCCTACTCAGTCAGTGGGGCTTATCCATTTCTTACTCGCTAATTACTCTTATAGCTGCTTTTGTCGATTCCGTATTTTTGCATCTTGTCATACAAAGTCTTGCGAGCGATTTGTAAAGCTTCAAGCGTTTCGTTGATCCTACCGTTGTGATTAGTTAGCGCTTGTTCAATCAGCGCCTTTTCAAATTCTGCCACTTGAAGTGCTAATGGCAGTGAGTCGCTGCTTGGCTGAGTTGGGTTGAGATGTCCTAAGTTACCAAGAAGAACGAAACGTTCGGCGCTGTTACGTAGCTCCCGAACATTGCCTGGCCAATCGTGGCTCATCAAGGTCTGCAAGTCGGCCTCTGGTAGGGCGTTAGCGGCTTTACCATAGCGGGACGCTGCGACCAGCAGAAAGTGATGAAATAGGGCAGGAATATCCTCTTTACGTTGTCTAAGAGGAGGAAGATCTAGCGTTACCACATTGAGGCGATAGTAGAGATCTTCGCGAAACTCTCCCGCGGCAGCAGCCTTCTTAAGGTCAACTTTGGTCGCGGCAATAACGCGAATATCGACAGGAACTAATTCATTTGAACCAACGCGTTCAATGACCCTTTCTTGTAGTACTCGTAGCAATCGAATCTGCGCCTGCATCGGCATTGACTCAATTTCATCAAGGAATAAGGTCCCGCCTTGGGCATGTTCAAACTTACCGATGCGCTTCGCATCGGCACCTGTAAACGCCCCTTTTTCATGACCGTACAATTCGCTTTCGATCAGATTCTCCGGAACTGCGCCACAGTTGATCGCGACAAAATTAGCTTCGCGCCTTGAGCTTTGTTCATGGATAGAGCGAGCAAACAGTTCTTTACCCGTGCCAGTCTCACCAAACAAAAGAATGTCGGCGTTGGTGTCAGCAATATGGGAAATGGTATCGCGTAGCATTTGTATTGAGGTGGTATCACCGATGATTCTTGGTCCGAGCGTTTGGCTTGCTTTTAAGCTACGTTTTAACTCCTGGTTTTCAAGTGTTAATTGGCGCTTTTCTAAGGCTCTGTTGGTGGTATCGATTAAACGATCAATGGCAAAAGGCTTTTCAATAAAGTCATAGGCCCCATTTTGTAGGGCGTTGACGGCCATCGAGATATCTCCGTGACCTGTAATCAAAATTACCGGAACATCATTATCTTGTTTTAGCACGGTGGAGAGTAAGTTTTCACCGGATAGCCCAGGAAGGCAGATATCGGTAATCACAACTTTAGGCATTCCTTGCTGCTTGATCGCGATGATGGCGTCTTCTGCATTGGCAAAAAAGCGTGCTGAAATCTCTTCAAGCTCGAAACTTTGCTCTATCGCTAAACGAATATCGCTTTCGTCATCAATAAAAAACACATCGTGCATTAGCTTTCCTTGGTTTTCACTTGGCTTTCAGGTCGGGCGACAGGCAGGCGCATTGTGAATCGAGCTCCCCCCAGAGGCGATTGGCTAACACTCAGTTGACCGTGCATCGCTTGGATAATTTGCTGTGAGATCGATAATCCCAACCCGAGTCCATTCTTCTTGGTGGTATAAAAAGGCTCGAACAATTGATGAGCCTGCTTACTATCTATTCCTGGCCCGTTATCATCAATGTAGATATCAACGAACTCGCCGAATTGCGCGCTGGAGAGTTGCACTTGGCGTTCGGGTAAATCGGCGACGGCCTGGGCTGCGTTGGTCAGGAGGTTGATTAAAACCTGCTCAACTTGAATGGCGTTAATTTCTGCTCGAACATTTAAGTTGTCGACATTAACCGTTAGCTCTACTCGATAGCTTTTGATTTGCGGCGCGACCAATTCTTTTGCCGAAATAACGATAGGGGTCAGCTCCATTAAATGAACGTCATTGCTGTCGGACTTGCGAGTAAAGGATTTTAATTGGCTACTAATTTTTGCCATGCGATCCGTTAAGCTAGATACACGTGATAAGTTTTCGTCGACACGATCGAGTTTCTGCTTGGCCAAAAATCGACGCCCATTATCTGCAAAGCTACGAATGGCGGCTAATGGGTTGTTCAATTCATGGCTAATGCTGGCAGACATCTGACCAAGTACTGCAAGTTTTGCGGCTTGAATCAACTCGTTTTGTGTTTGTCTGAGTGCATTTTCTGTACGAGCTCTTTCCGACACTTCAGCCTGCAGCTCGGCAGTGCGTTCCATGACCAAAAACTCAAGTTTCTGCTTGGCTTCGGATTGTAATTGCTCAAATTGACGTTTTTTCTGATGTCTCTGGTAAGTCAATTGCAAGGTTAGCAAAGCGATGACGAATAACAAGGTTAAAATAAGCGCAAAGCTGAGTGTGGACCAAAATAGAGTGACTTTTTCCGTTACCACTCGGATAGTTAAGTCAAGCTGAGGAAAAGGGCGACTCGATACAAGGTAGTCGTCTTTGAACCAACCAGAGTGAGGGTTTTGCAACTCTGAGTGTGCTGAGTCTAGATCACCAATTAAGCCTAATGAGCGAATTGGCGTATCAAGGTACTGACGACTGTTGGTTATTTTGCTTCGGTCTTGTTCACTCAATGTCGTTAAACTTTTGAACAGCCAGTTGGGGTTACTCGACATAAATACGACATCATAGTTGTCTGTTGCGACGAAGGTACTTTGTTTAGCCTTCCAGTTTCCCTCTATCGCAGACAAATCCATCTTGACGACAACCACCCCGATAGCATCAGCGGCATAGATGACAGGAAAGGAGTAATAGTATCCTCGTTGCCCTGACGTTGAACCCAAAGCAAAGTACTGGCTGGATTCGCCTTGAATAGCATCAGAATAGTAGGGTCGCCAAGCAAAGTTCTTACCGATGAACGAACGATCGAGATTCCAGTTACTGGCAGCAATTGTGTTACCCCACTGGTCGAGCAAATAAGTATCGGCAGCTTGAATAATGTTATTGACGTTTTCTAAATAACGGTTGGTCAGATCAATTTGGGCTGGATTGTTGGGTTGTTTTAATACCGACACCAGTTCTTGGTCTTCTGCGAGTAGTTGAGGCAGGTGCGCGTACTTATCGAGTTTTGAATAGACATGGCTTGAGAAGCGATCTAACTGCGCTTGGTGTTGATCGAGCAGCGATTGGTAGTTGTAGTTCCATACCCAGCGAGAACCTAAAATTAGGCAGAGCAAATAGCACAGCAACAGGTAGAAATGGGCACGACGAAATGGCGACATGATGTCTCCGTAATAAAGCTCTACAACACAGGCTATAGGGTAATGTTTTTTGTTACAGCTGTGTTTAAAGCTGTAACAAAAATGAGTAATAAAACCGGACTTAGATCTACTTTTCTTGCTTAATTCGAAAAAAAGGCTAGTTTCTCTTGAAAAAGCTATTAATGTCCCCATTTCTGGAGACATTAGCTGCTTTATTGATTCTTTTTTTAGCAGTTAAGTGAGTTTTTAGGTTAATCCCCTAGCTATCGTAGGGATCGGCTCGACAGCTATCGACTAGCTCGGTAGAATGCTGCGTCTAAATTTTTATCCTGAGGCTAATCGGAGATACCTTTCGCGGAATGTTGTTTCGCAAAGATATCGCTAATTAGTCCGGTAACTGATTTACTCGGTTATCGATACTCGATATACGAAGAGTACTCACAGAGTACAAACAAGGATGGGTCCTAACACCTGTTTTTGGTTTTTAGGGCACATAAGCTCAGTAGCACTGAGCCAGTTTTGAGGTTAATGAATAATGCAAGTTACTGTTGAAACTCTAGAGGGCCTAGAGCGCCGTCTTAACATTACTGTTCCAGCTGCAAACATCGAAGACGCTGTAACAGCTGAACTACGCAACATCGCAAAAAACCGTCGTTTCGATGGTTTCCGTAAAGGCAAAGTACCTCTAAAAATGGTTGCGAAGATGTACGGCAAAGCAGTACGTCAAGACGTTATGGGTGAAGTAATGCAACGTCACTTCATCGAAGCGATCGTGAAAGAGAAAATCAACCCAGCAGGCGCACCAACTTTCGCTCCAGTTGAAAACAAAGAAGGTGAAGACCTAGTATTCAACGCAACTTTTGAAGTTTACCCAGAAGTTGAGCTAAAAGGCCTAGAGAACATTGCGGTAGAAAAACCAACAACTGAAGTACAAGACGCTGACGTTGAAGAGATGATTGAAACGCTACGTAAGCAGCAAGCATCTTGGGTTGAAGTTGAAGAAGCGGCTGAAGAAGGCAAGCGCGCAACGATCGACTTCGTTGGTTCTATCGACGGTGAAGAGTTTGAAGGCGGTAAAGCTGAGAACTTCCCACTAGAAATGGGCGCAGGTCGCATGATCCCTGGTTTTGAAGACGGTATCGCAGGTAAGACTGCTGGTATGGAATTCGACATCGACGTGACTTTCCCAGAAGATTACCACGCTGAAAACCTAAAAGGTAAAGCAGCGAAGTTCGCTATCAAAGTGAACAAAGTTGAAGCTCGTGAACTACCAGAACTAAACGACGAGTTCGTTTCTAAGTTCGGTGTTGCTGAAGGTGGCGTTGACGCACTTAAAGCTGAAGTTCGTAAGAACATGGAGCGCGAACTTAAGCAAGCAATTAAGAACCGCATCAAAGAGCAAGCAATTGACGGTCTAGTTAAAGAAAACGACATCGACGTTCCTGCTGCACTAATCGATCAAGAAATCGGTACTCTACGTCAGCAAGCGGCTCAACGTTTCGGCGGTAACCCAGAAGCTGCTGAGCAACTTCCACGTGAACTGTTTGAAGAGCAAGCTAAGCGTCGCGTAGTTGTTGGTCTTCTTCTAGGTGAAGTGATCAAGTCTGAAGAGCTAAAAGCTGACGACGAAAAAGTAAAAGCGCTTATCGAAGAGATGGCGACTGCGTACGAAGATCCATCTGAAGTTGTTTCTTACTACGAGCAAAACGAGCAAATGATGAACAACATGCGCAACGTTGCTCTAGAAGAGCAAGCAATCGACGCTATCATCGCTAAAGCTCAGGTTTCTGAAAAAGAAGTTAGCTTCAACGAGCTAATGAACCAGCAGCCAGCAGCTTAATAAGCAATATCTTGCGTAGAAGGTTGACGAAGCGTTAACTATTCTGCTAACAATGGTCCGTATGATATTTATCATCCGGGCCATTTATTTTAGGGACATAAGAATATGAGCTACCAAGAAAAAAATGCAATGTCGCCAATTCTAGACGCACTAGTACCAATGGTGGTTGAACAGACTTCCCGTGGTGAACGTTCTTACGATATTTACTCTCGTTTGCTGAAAGAGCGCGTTATCTTTCTAACTGGTCAAGTTGAAGACCACATGGCAAACCTAGTCGTAGCGCAGCTGCTATTCCTAGAATCTGAAAATCCTGACAAAGATATTTTCTTATACATCAACTCACCAGGTGGCAGCGTTACGGCGGGTATGTCTATTTATGACACCATGCAGTTTATCAAGCCTAATGTGAGCACTGTTTGTATGGGACAAGCTTGTTCGATGGGTGCATTTCTACTTGCTGGTGGTGCTCCAGGTAAGCGTTACGTGCTACCAAACTCGCGCGTAATGATTCACCAACCACTGGGTGGTTTCCAAGGACAAGCGTCCGATATTCAAATCCACGCTCAAGAAATCCTGACGATCAAGCAGAAGCTGAATAAGCTGCTTGCAGAGCACACAGGTCAACCACTAGAGGTGATTGAGCGTGATACCGACCGTGATAACTTTATGGCGGCTGATCAAGCTGTAGAGTACGGTTTGGTTGATGCAGTATTAAGCCATCGCGGTGAATAATTGAGAACAAATTGTTTAGCGCAATTCGGTTTAAATTGATATACACTCAAATCATATGAGTAAGGCTAAGAGGTTAGCGAATGACAGACAAAAGCAAAGAGAGCGGTAGTAGTAAGCTTCTTTACTGCTCTTTCTGCGGCAAAAGCCAGCACGAAGTTCGCAAGCTGATCGCCGGTCCATCCGTCTATATCTGTGACGAATGTGTCGATCTATGTAACGATATTATTCGTGAAGAAATTAAAGATGTTCTACCGAAAAAACAATCGGAAGCGTTACCCGCTCCACGAGAAATTCGTGAACATCTAGATGACTATGTGATCGGACAAGATTACGCTAAGAAAGTGCTAGCAGTAGCCGTTTACAACCACTACAAGCGTTTACGTAACGGCGATACGACAAGTGAAGGTGTGGAGCTTGGTAAGAGTAACATTCTTCTTATCGGTCCAACGGGTAGTGGTAAAACGCTATTGGCTGAAACCCTAGCTCGTTTCCTAGATGTACCTTTCACAATGGCAGACGCAACGACGCTAACTGAGGCGGGTTACGTTGGTGAAGATGTTGAAAACATCATTCAAAAACTGCTACAAAAATGTGATTACGATGTCGCTAAAGCAGAGCGCGGTATTGTTTACATCGACGAAATTGACAAGATTTCACGTAAAGCTGAAAACCCATCCATCACTCGTGATGTTTCAGGTGAAGGTGTTCAGCAAGCGTTGCTTAAACTAATCGAAGGTACCGTTGCTTCAGTGCCGCCACAAGGTGGTCGTAAGCATCCTCAGCAAGAGTTCTTACAGGTTGATACCTCTAAGATTCTATTTATCTGTGGTGGCGCATTTGCTGGCCTAGATAAAGTCATTGAGCAACGTGTGGCAACAGGCACTGGGATTGGATTTGGCGCTGAAGTGCGTTCAAAAGATGAAACGAAGACTGTCGGTGAATTGTTCACTCAGGTTGAACCTGAAGATTTGGTTAAGTACGGCCTTATCCCTGAGTTCATCGGTCGTCTACCAGTGACAACCACTCTGACAGAGCTTGATGAAGATGCACTGATCCAGATTCTTTGTGAACCAAAGAACGCTTTGACTAAACAGTATGCAGCGTTGTTTGAACTCGAAGATTCAGAGCTGGAGTTCCGCGAAGATGCGCTACGTGCTATTGCTAAGAAAGCGATGGAGCGTAAAACGGGTGCTCGTGGTCTACGTTCAATTCTGGAAAGTGTTCTGCTTGAAACCATGTATGAACTGCCTTCAATGAACGACGTGTCTAAAGTTGTGATTGATGAGTCAGTTATCAATGGTGAGTCAGAGCCATTGCTGATTTACAGCAACGCAGATAACCAAGCTGCAGGTGCAGAATCGTAACTCGATTCACATAAATTGCTAAATCATTAAAGGAGGTAATCAATTACCTCCTTTTTTTTATTCTTTCATTGAATCCAACCAATTAGCCCCCATATACTGCTCATAAGACTAAGCGGAAGAGAGATGAATATGAACTTGGAACGTTCCGAACGTATCGAGATCCCCGTACTACCTCTAAGAGATGTAGTCGTTTACCCGCACATGGTAATTCCTTTGTTTGTTGGTCGTGAAAAATCCATCGCATGTTTAGAAGCTGCCATGGACAACAACAAGCAAGTACTGCTAGTTGCGCAAAAAGAAGCGGATACTGATGAGCCTACAAAAAATGACCTTTTTGAAGTAGGTACGGTTGCCACGATTTTACAGCTTCTCAAGCTACCTGATGGCACTGTGAAGGTATTAGTTGAAGGCCAACAACGCGCAAAGATTCATAGTTTAACTGACGAAGAGTTCTTTGTTGCAGACGCAGAGTATCTGGTGACTGAAGAGCTGGATGAGCGTGAGCATGAAGTTATCGTCCGTAGCGCCATTAATCAATTTGAAGGCTTTATTAAGCTGAATAAAAAGATCCCGCCAGAAGTATTAACGTCGCTAAGTGGAATCGATGAGGCTGCACGTCTTGCCGATACAATTGCCGCACACATGCCATTGAAGTTGGCAGATAAGCAAGCGGTATTGGAAATTCTCGATGTCACAGAGCGTCTAGAGTTTCTAATGGGCCAGATGGAGTCTGAAATCGACTTGTTGCAAGTTGAAAAGCGTATCCGCACTCGCGTTAAAAAGCAGATGGAAAAATCTCAACGTGAGTACTATCTGAATGAGCAAATGAAAGCGATTCAGAAAGAGTTGGGTGAGGGCGAAGACGGCGTAGATGAATTTGAAGCGTTGAAGCAGAAGATTGATGAGTCAAAGATGCCGCAAGAAGCGCGTGAAAAGACTGAACAAGAACTGCAAAAGCTGAAGATGATGTCGCCAATGTCTGCGGAAGCGACCGTTGTCCGTGGCTACATTGATTGGATGCTAGGCGTGCCGTGGAGCAAGCGTTCGAAAGTTAAGAAAAACCTTGCTAAAGCGGAAGAAGTGCTTAACGAAGACCACTATGGTTTAGAGCGCGTGAAAGAACGCATTCTGGAGTATTTGGCGGTTCAGAATCGAATCAACAAACTCAAAGGTCCAATTCTTTGTCTCGTTGGTCCTCCTGGTGTTGGTAAAACGTCGCTAGGTCGTTCTATTGCTGCTGCAACAGGTCGCCAATATACGCGTATGGCCTTAGGTGGCGTACGTGATGAAGCGGAAATTCGTGGTCATCGCCGTACCTACATTGGCTCGATGCCGGGCAAGCTTATTCAAAAAATGTCGAAAGTAGGTGTGAAGAACCCGCTGTTCCTACTCGATGAAATCGATAAGATGTCATCTGACATGCGTGGAGACCCATCTTCAGCATTACTAGAAGTGTTGGATCCTGAACAAAACAACGCTTTCAACGATCATTACCTAGAAGTCGATTATGACTTGTCTGACGTTATGTTCGTTGCGACATCGAACTCGATGGACATTCCAGGACCACTACTAGACCGTATGGAAGTGATTCGTCTATCTGGCTACACAGAAGACGAAAAGCTGAATATTGCTAAGCGCCACCTTGTCGACAAACAGGTTAAGCGCAACGGCCTTAAAGTGGGTGAGATCGAGATTGAAGACTCAGCAATCATCGGCATCATTCGTTACTACACACGTGAAGCGGGTGTACGTAGTCTAGAGCGTGAGATTTCAAAGATCTGTCGTAAAGCGGTGAAGAACATTCTGCTTGATAAAGACCTGAAGAGCGTAACCGTTACAATGGATAACCTAAAAGAGTACTTAGGTGTTCAGCGTCATGACTACGGTAAAGCGGATGATAGTAACCGCATCGGACAAGTGACAGGTCTTGCTTGGACACAAGTCGGCGGTGACTTACTGACTATCGAAACAGAAGCAATGCCTGGTAAAGGGAAACTCACCCAAACTGGCTCCCTTGGCGATGTCATGAAAGAGTCTATACAAGCTGCGATGACCGTGGTTCGTTCACGTGCTGAAAAACTGGGTATTAACTCAGACTTCTACGAGAAGCGTGATATTCACGTTCACGTACCGGAGGGTGCGACACCAAAAGATGGCCCAAGTGCAGGTATTGCAATGTGTACTGCATTGGTTTCTAGCTTAACAGGTAACCCTGTAAAAGCGGAAGTGGGTATGACGGGTGAAATTACCCTTCGTGGTGAAGTTCTACCTATCGGTGGGCTAAAAGAGAAGTTACTTGCGGCACATCGTGGTGGTATCAAAACGGTACTGATTCCTAAAGACAATGAACGTGATCTAGAAGAGATTCCTGATAACGTCATCGCTGATCTTAAGGTCATTCCGGTGCAATGGATCGACGAAGTCCTTAAAGTTGCGCTAGAAAATGACCCGTCAGGTGTCGAGATTGCTGCTGTAAAATAGTGATGTGTAGCAAAAATAAGTAAAAGATTGCGCTGATAGGTCGAAAAAGGCTTGTCAGCGTTTTTTTTGGGCGCTAACGTTAGCGACTATAGCTTCAGGCCTTGCGGTGTAAGGGATTGTCGCTAATTTGAAACAAATGGAACGAAAGCTACTTTGAATAATTACAACAGGTAGCACAAAGGGGAATCACAGTGAATAAAACACAATTAGTAGAAAAAATCGCAGAAAACGCAGACCTATCAAAAGCGTCAGCAGGTCGTGCTCTAGACGCTCTAATCGAAGCAGTAGGCGAAACACTACAATCTGGTGACCAGGTTGCTCTAGTTGGCTTTGGTACATTCAGCGTGCGTACTCGCGCAGCGCGTACTGGTCGTAACCCAAAAACTGGTGAAGAGATTCAAATCGCTGAAGCGAAAGTTCCTTCATTCAAAGCGGGTAAAGCACTAAAAGACGCTTGTAACTAATAAAAATTGGGTTTCGCCCCAATTTTTTTAGAACCTTTTTAAATTATGCGCATCATACTGATGCGCATTTCTTTTTCTGGTATTATCGCGCTATTCAATTTTAGTTTTAGTATTAAGCATTTCAGTCATGCCTTGTGGCGTTGATGAAAATGCGAGCGGAGAGTAGTTTAAGTATGATGGATCGATTACGCGAAGGCGTTAATAGCATCGCGGTGAAAATTATCCTGGGACTTATCATCCTATCTTTCGTTTTTGCGGGTGTTGGTAGCTACATCGTAGGTGGCGCTGGTAACACGGCTGCAAAAGTTGGCAATGTAGAAATCGGCCGTGGTGAGTTCGAACAAGCTTACCAAAATGAGCGCAACCGTATGCAAGCTCAACTTGGCGACTATTTCTCGAATCTTCTTGCAGATCCTAGCTACGTAGAATCTTTCCGTAAGTCAGTGCTTGATCGCATGGTCAATGATTTACTTATTGAGCAACATGCTGAGACACTGGGTCTTCGCGTTAGTGATGCACAAGTACGTACTATGATTGTCGAAATGCCTCAGTTCCAAGCTGATGGTAAGTTCGACCAAGATATCTATCAAGCATCACTGCGTCGTGCTGGTTTCACTCCTGAGAGCTTTGCTGAGTACCTACGTCGTGATTTAGTCCGCAATCAGTTACTGACAGCAATTCAGGCGAGCGATTTCTCTCTTGCTGCTGAAGTAGAAGCGCAAGCGAAACTGCTTACTCAAACTCGTGAAGTTGAGACACTCACGTTACCATTGTCTGATTTTGCGGCGAAAGTGAAGCTGTCTGAAGAAGACATTCAAGCTTACTATGAGCAAAACCCTCAGCGCTACACTCGCCCAGAGCAAGTAAAAGTTGCTTACATCGAGTTAGCAGCGCAGCAGCTTAAAGATGCGATCACTATCTCTGAAGAGCAAGCGAAGAAATACTACGACGAGCACTTAGATAAATACTCATCTGAAGAGCAACGTCGTGTGAGCCACATCTTAGTCGAAGGTGATGACCAAGCTAAAGCGCAAGCAATTCTTGACGAGCTTAATGCGGGTGCAGATTTCGCTACATTAGCAGAAGAAAAGTCAGATGATTTTGGCAGTGCTTCTGAAGGTGGTTCTCTAGGCTGGATTGAGCGTGATGTAATGGACCCAGCGTTTGAAGAAGCAGCGTTTGGTCTTAACAACGTAGGTGAAGTCACTGAGTTGGTTAAGTCTGACTTTGGTTACCACATTATCAAATTGGACGAGCTAAAAGCATCTGTTGCTAAACCATACACTGAAGTGGCGGCTGAAATTAAACAAGAGCTTAAAGACCAGCAAGCGATTGATCAGTTCTACGAGCTGCAAAGTGAGCTAGAAAAAGTGGCATTTGAATTCCCTGATTCTCTAGACGATGCAGCAAACGCGGTTGACGCTAAGATCGAAACAACAGATTTCATCTCGCAAGCTGACGCTCCTGAGTTATTGAAGACGCCTGCGGTTCTGCAAGCCATTCTGAGCCCTGAAGTGAAAGAAGATGGCCTGAACTCTGAAGTGATCGAAGTTGCCCCTGAGCATGTCATTGTTGTGCGTGTTGAAGATGCTCGTGATGAAACCGTACTTCCACTTGAGGAAGTTCGCACTCAAGTCACCGAAACGTTAGCCAAAGTTAAGGGTGAGCAAAGTGCTATCGAACTTGCCGACAAACTGGTTGCTGAACTGAAAGAAGGTAAGCAGCAACTGCTTGAAGAAAATGATTTAGCGTTTGGTACGAGTGAAACTGTCGATCGCAGCTCTCCACTGGCTGATGTCATCTTCTCTATGCCTAAGCCGGCAGAAGGTCAAGTTGAGTACGCTCAAGCGAAACAGATCAATGGCGATATTGCGGTTGTGAAATTGGCGAAAGTGAGCGACCAGTTCGATGAACAGTACAATACTCAGATTGGTAGCCAATTGACGCAAATGAATGCTCAACAAGACTTAACAGGGCTAATTAGTATTCTGCGTAAGACCACCGATATTGAATATTTCGTTGTGGGTCAATAATTCAGTGTAACTGATATATCGATTAAAACGGGCTGCATTTGCAGCCCGTTTTATTTTGTCTTCTTAGCACTATTAAGTCTCAGAGATAGCGATATCTTGTAGGCTTTATTGACAAAAGAGGAACGAGGTATGCTGCGTATATGGTTATTAATGATTGCATTTTGCACGGCAAACGTTTGGGCTGAAAGCTTGCCCAGTAGCCAAGATGCGAAATATCAAGGGATCGAGATTACCGTTAATATCAATCAGGCATCGGCGGAAGAGCTAGCTGACTTGCTTAAAGGTGTCGGTAGTAAGAAAGCTCAAGCTATCGTTGATTATCGCAATGAACATGGCCAGTTTAAACACGCTGATGAGTTGGCCAACGTGAAGGGCATTGGCCCAGCCATTGTTGAGAAGAATCAACAGAGAATCAAACTGTAAATTGTGAGAGAGCGTGAATACGCTCTTTTTTCATTTTCGCTTAATCCTTCCTAGCACCCTTGGTCGAATACCTCTATAATTTCTCGCCGATAAAGAATCAGCAGCTGATTGCTGAACCCTAACAAACGTGGAGTTAATGATGTCGTCTCATACACCGGTAGTGACCGTTGATGGACCGAGCGGAGCTGGCAAAGGCACGCTTTGTATGCTTCTCTCGAAGAAGCTAGGTTTTCACTTACTAGATTCAGGCGCGATTTATCGCGTACTCGCACTAGCTGCAATTCACCACGGTGTAGATCTAGAATCTGAAGATGCTTTAGTTCCTTTGGCGACTCACCTAGATGTTCAGTTTGTAGCTGAAGGCGATTTGGTTAAGGTTATTCTTGAAGGTGAGGACGTGTCTGGTGAACTTCGTAAAGAAGAAACTGGAATGGCGGCATCAAAAGTTGCTGCGTTGCCACGCGTGCGTGAAGCATTGCTGCGTCGCCAAAGAGCGTTTGCTGAAGGTGCTGGTTTGGTTGCCGATGGCCGCGATATGGGAACGGTAGTTTTCCCACAAGCGGAAGCGAAAATCTTCCTAGATGCGAGTGCTGAAGAGCGTGCTAACCGCAGGCTTAAACAGTTGCAAGGCAAGGGTTTAGATGTTAAATTTGACGACCTTTTGCGCGAGATCCAAGAGCGTGACGACCGAGATCGTAACCGCCCAGTGGCACCACTCCGCCCTGCAGAGGACGCGCTATTGCTAGATTCTACCTCGATGAGTATCGACGAAGTGGTAGAAAAAGCACTACAATATATTGAATCTAAGCTAGTCGCCTAGGCGGCTAGGTCAGAGCGTTGGTCGCAAGGATGATGACCGGCGAATTTAATAACCCCACGCGGTAGGAAACCCGTGGACGTTTAATTTATTGAAGATTAAATAAATGACTGAATCTTTTGCTCAACTCTTTGAAGAGTTTCTAAACGAAACAGAATTCCAACAAGGCAGCATCGTTAAAGGTACTGTAGTAGCTATCGAGAACGGTTTCGTTCTTGTTGACGCTGGTCTTAAGTCTGAGTCTGCTATCCCTGCTGAACAGTTCAAGAACGCTGCTGGCGAACTTGAAGTTGAAGTTGGCGCACAAGTAGACGTAGCTCTAGACGCTGTTGAAGATGGTTTCGGTGAAACTCAACTTTCTCGTGAGAAAGCTAAGCGTCACGAAGCTTGGATCGTACTTGAGAAGGCTTACGAAGAAGCTGAAACTGTTGTTGGTATCATCAACGGTAAAGTTAAAGGCGGTTTCACTGTTGAACTAAACGGTATCCGTGCTTTCCTTCCTGGTTCACTAGTTGACGTACGTCCTATCCGTGACACTGCTCACCTAGAAAACAAAGAGCTAGAGTTCAAAGTTATCAAACTTGACCAGAAGCGTAACAACGTAGTTGTTTCTCGTCGTGCAGTTATCGAATCTGAGAACAGCGTTGAACGTGATGAGCTTCTAGAAACTCTACAAGAAGGCGCAGAAGTTAAAGGTATCGTTAAGAACCTTACTGACTACGGTGCGTTCGTAGACCTAGGTGGCGTTGACGGCCTACTACACATCACTGACATGGCTTGGAAGCGCGTTAAGCACCCTTCTGAGATCGTTAACGTTGGTGACGAGATCCAAGTTAAAGTTCTTAAGTTCGACCGTGAGCGTACTCGCGTTTCACTAGGTCTTAAGCAGCTAGGCGAAGATCCATGGGTAGCAATCGCTAAGCGTTACCCAGAAGGTCACAAACTAACTGGTCGCGTTACTAACCTAACTGACTACGGCTGTTTCGTTGAAATCGAAGAAGGCGTTGAAGGTCTAGTACACGTTTCTGAAATGGATTGGACTAACAAGAACATCCACCCATCTAAAGTTGTTAATGTTGGCGACGAAGTTGAGGTTATGGTTCTTGAAATCGACGAAGAACGTCGTCGTATCTCTCTAGGTCTGAAACAGTGTAAAGCTAACCCATGGCAGTCTTTCGCTGAAGCGCAAGCTAAAGGCGACAAAGTTACTGGTAAGATCAAGTCTATCACTGACTTCGGTATCTTCATCGGTCTAGAAGGCGGCATCGACGGTCTAGTTCACCTATCTGACATCTCTTGGAACGTTCCAGGTGAAGAAGCTGTACGTGAGTACAAGAAAGGCGACGAGATCTCTGCAGTTGTTCTAGCAGTAGATGCTGAGCGTGAGCGTATCTCTCTAGGCGTTAAGCAAATGGAAAATGACCCATTCAATGCTTACGTTGCAGAGAACAAGAAAGGTGCACTAGTTAACGGTACTGTTACTGCAGTAGACGCTAAAGGTGCAACTATCGAGCTAGTAGAAGGCGTAGAAGGTTACCTACGTGCATCTGAAGTTTCACGTGACCGTATCGAAGATGCGTCACTAATCCTAAGCGTTGGTGACAGCGTTGAAGCTAAGTTCACAGGTGTAGACCGTAAGAACCGCGTAATCAACCTATCTATCAAAGCTAAAGATGAAGCTGAAGAGCAAGAAGCAATGGCTTCTCTAAACAAAGCAGACGATGCTTCGTTTGGTAACGCTATGGCTGACGCTTTCAAAGCAGCTAAAGGCGAATAATTTAATCGCTTTTAAGAAAAAGGAGCCGCAAGGCTCCTTTTTTATTCTTGGCTATACCCGAGAGGTAATACCAATCTGTGCAAGCCTTTCAAATAAGTTGAGTTTTCATTTATGCAAATTGCTCAAACTTTGTCTAAAATTGAAAGCAAGTGTTTGTTGGAATTGGTATTACTTACTATAATAAGTGATAAATTACTCTATGAGGGAAACTATGACTAAGTCTGAGTTAATCGAGAGACTCTGTGCTGAGCAAACTCATCTTTCAGCGAAAGAGATTGAAGATGCTGTAAAAGACATTTTAGAGCATATGGCTTCAACACTAGAAAGTGGAGACAGAATTGAGATTCGCGGTTTTGGCAGTTTCTCTCTTCATTTCCGTGAGCCGCGTGTTGGACGTAACCCAAAAACAGGTGACAAGGTGGAGTTGGAAGGTAAATACGTTCCCCACTTTAAACCTGGTAAAGAGCTACGCGAGCGTGTCAACATCGGCTAGTTAGCGGTAACCGTATCAGAAAAAGCGGCATTCTTCGGAAATGCCGCTTTTTTATTAAACGATATACCCAGATAGGCATGGTTTGTTTTAAGGTTTTACTGCATAATCGTAACGGCAGAATTTTGCTTAGGTGATGGATTATGAAAATTATAAAAATCGTTATCGTTTTGGCTCTATTTTTGGTGGCACTTGCACTGGGATCCCAGAACCAGGCCGTTGTGAGCTTCAACTATCTACTAGCTCAAGGTGAGTTCCACTTGTCGACACTACTGGGTGTCGTGTTTGTTACGGGCTTTGTTTTGTCTTGGTTGATTTTTGGTGGCTTGCACCTCAAGTCTCAGCTGCAAGTTCGCAAGCTGAAAAAACAAATCAAGAAGCTTTCGCCGTCAACGAGTGAGCCAGTCCAGACTAAAGCGTCATAAGAAACATAGGTAGGCTCTCCACTCAATGTTAGAAATACTCTTCTTGTTATTGCCAATTGCCGCCGCATATGGATGGTATATGGGTAATCGTAGTGCCCAGCAAGACAAGCAGAAACACTCTAATCAGATTTCCCGTCAGTATGTGACGGGTCTTAACCTGCTTCTGTCTGACCAGTCAGATAAAGCAGTTGATCACTTTATTGAACTTCTTCAAGTTGATAATGAAACCATAGATACTCACTTAGCTTTGGGTAACTTGTTTCGTTCGCGGGGAGAAGTAGATCGTGCCATCCGTATCCACCAAAACCTAATCTCTCGCTCTGGCCTGACTATAGACCAAAAAAATATTGCTTTGCAGCAGCTAGCAAAAGATTACATGGTCTCTGGTTTCCTTGATCGCGCGGAAAAAATATTCGAGCAATTGGTCGAAGAGCCTGATCATAGAGAAGCTGCATTGCAACAATTAGTCTCTATTTACCAACAGACACGTGAGTGGTCGAAAGCCATTCATTACGCAACATTGTTGGTTAAACTCGGTCGTAAAAGAATGAGAAACAGCATTGCCCACTTTTGGTGTGAATTGGCAATGCAAGAAAAGGCTGATGGAAACGATGCGAAAGCCGCACAGAATTTTAAAAAAGCACTATCAGAAGACCCGAAATGTGTGCGTGCCAGTATCGCATTAGGCAAAAGCTATCTTGAAAATGAAGACTACTCCAATGCGATTAAGTATATGGAAATGGTTCTGGAGCAAGATAGCGACTTTGTTAGCGAAGTCTTACCGACGCTTGCAGAGTGCTATCACCACTTGGGCCAAGAAGACGCCTTGTTAGAATTTTTGCGTCAGTGCATTGTCAGTAAGGCGGGTGCATCCGCCGAACTCATGTTGGCTCAATTGGTTGCTCAGCATGAAGGTTCTGGCGCGGCTCAAGAGTTGTTGACTAGACAGCTGGTCAAGAATCCAACAATGAAAGGCTTCTATCGTCTTATCGACTACCATTTGATGGAAGCGGAAGAAGGTAGAGCGAAAGCCAGCTTAGGCACTTTACAAAAGCTTGTTGGAGAGCAATTAAAAGTTAAACCTCATTATCGTTGTCGTAAATGTGGCTTTTCAACTCACTCTATGTATTGGCATTGTCCTTCGTGTAAGGGGTGGGGAACGATTAAGCCTATTCGAGGGCTTGATGGTGAATAAGGTTAACGATTGGAGTTTCCAATCATAAATGAGCAGCGGTGATCCCGCTGCTTTTTTTAGGCATGTATAAAAAAGTTAGGAGATGAAATGATTGATCAAAAAGTTATTGTTGCATTGGATTATGATAACCAAGCTGATGCTCTCGCTTTCGTAGATCGAATTGACCCGAATTCTTGCCGCCTTAAAGTAGGCAAGGAGATGTTTACCCTATTTGGTCCTGACTTTGTTAAAGAGTTACACAAACGTGGATTTTCCGTTTTTCTTGATCTGAAGTTTCACGACATTCCCAATACATGCTCAAAAGCCGTTCGAGCTGCAGCCGAGCTTGGTGTGTGGATGGTGAATGTCCATGCTAGCGGAGGCGAACGTATGATGACAGCCTCTAGAGAAATTTTAGAGCCTTATGGGAAAGACCGACCACTACTTATCGGTGTGACAGTGTTAACCAGCATGGAGCAGAGCGACCTTGCAGGCATCGGTTTAAACATTGCTCCACAAGATCAGGTGATTCGTTTAGCAAGCTTGACCAAAAACTCTGGTCTGGACGGTGTTGTCTGTTCTGCTCAAGAGTCAGCGATGTTAAAAAACGAGTTAGGTAAAGAGTTCAAGCTGGTTACACCAGGTATCCGACCTACAGGTGCTGATGTTGGAGACCAAAAACGTATTATGACGCCGAGTGATGCGTTGATCGCTGGTTCAGACTATTTAGTCATTGGCCGTCCTATTACCCAATCTAATAACCCAGCAGAAGTGTTATCTTCTATTAACAATGAATTGTTACATTTAGCTGGTAAATAATTCCACCAAAATCATTCGCCCAGACGAGTCAAACAAATGACGTAAACGTTTGGGCGTTTTTCTCCTAGCATAATCTTCTGTTACCCCCCTCTATATACCTTTTATTCCTATGCTAGTGTGTTTATCTGTACACACTTTGTCGCTAAAATTCGCAATCATGTAGATAACATCCATTTTGCGGCGCACATAACAAAAAAGTCGAGCTTAAAGAAGAGAACTATTTGTAGAAAACATGAGTTGCGTCGACAAAATTGTGTCGGATTTGTTAAATATGTTTTTTCGAACACCGATTTTCTATTAAGGTGTCCAGCATAATAATTTATAAAACGCAGAGCTTTTCAGCGTCATATCCTAGTAAGCTACAGGATGTAGCTATACTTTAATTAGTGATTGGTTTGGAGTATTACCCAATTGTTAGCATATATTTTACGACGCTTATTATTAGTCGTACCAACCTTTCTAGGTATTACGATTCTAATATTTGCAATTACACGATTTGTTCCTGGTGGGCCTGTTGAAAGAATGTTGGCGAATATGCATTCTGGATCTGACTCTGCTTCTGTCAGTATGGCAGGAAATAGTACATCACTTTCTGATGATCAAATTGCGGAACTCAATGCATTCTATGGTTTGGATAAACCAGTCGTAGAAGCGTATATTGATTGGTTATCTAAAATTGTCGTTTTGGACTTTGGAGAATCGACCCGATATTACGAACCGGTTAGCGATATGATCGCTGAACGCCTTCCTGTCTCTTTATTCTACGGGGGCATGACGTTCTTTATTAGTTATTTTATATCCATACCTCTTGGCTATTACAAAGCGATTAAACATGGGTCTGTATTTGACTCCACATCGTCAATTTTAATTTTTGTTGGCTACGCACTTCCTGGATATGTTGTTGGTGTCTTTTTAATCACAGTATTTGCCTACAACTTAGATTGGTTCCCTATGGGGGGATTCGTCGGCGATGATTTTGATGACTATGAAACGTTTTATGAACAGTTTAAGGATATCATGTGGCATGCCATCTTACCGTTGATCTGTTATCTAATCGGTGACTTCGCAACGTTAACCATGACCATGAAAAATAACCTAATGGAAAACTTGTCTGCGGATTATATTCGAACTGCCATTGCAAAAGGTCTTCCATTTAAAAAAGCAGTTAGAAAGCACGCATTGCAAAATAGTCTTATTCCTATCGCAAGCCATTTCGGTAACTCTTTACTATTTTTTATGACTGGCTCTTTCTTGATAGAAGTTATCTTTAATATAGATGGAATCGGACTTCTCGGTTACGAAGCTATTGTGGAACGCGATTACCCTGTTGTTATGGGAATCGTTGCGATTAATGCCGTTATGCTGATGATTGGTAATATCTTATCGGATCTATGTGTTGCAGCAGCTGATCCACGAGTGAGGTTTGGCTCATGATTAAATTAACTCCATTAACACAGAAAAAGATCAAACACTTTAAAGAAATTAAACGTGGTTACTGGTCATTAATTATTCTGTCTGCATGCTTGATTTTATCTTTATTCGCCGAAGTGTTGGTAAACAGTAAAGCCTTGGTCGTTAAGTACAATGACGAGTGGTCATTTCCAGTGTTTAGCGATGTCAGAGTAGGTACAGAGTTTGGTTTAGATTACGCGAGTGAAACAGACTATCGCGCGTTGCAGAAAGCCTTCGAGCAAGAGAACAGTGGTAACTTTGTCATTATGCCGCTGGTTCCTTGGAACCCGTACGAGCAAGACTTTAGTGGGGATTTTCCTCCGCTGGCGCCCAGTTTAGAAAATCAACATTACCTCGGTACTGATGTTATTGGGCGGGATATTCTTGCTCGATTGGTGTACGGCTTTCGCATTGCGATGGGATTCGCTCTTATGACAATGGCCATCTCCTACGTGATTGGCACGGTCGTCGGTTGCTCAATGGGATTTTTTGGTGGCAAGTTCGATCTGTTTGTTCAGCGGTTAATCGAAGTGTGGTCTATGGTGCCATTCCTATATGTGATCATGATTTTAGTGTCGATTACTCAGCCCACTTTCACTCTGTTTGTCGCGATCAATGTGTTGTTCGGCTGGATGGGAATAACCTGGTACATGCGAACCATGACATATAAAGAGTCGGCACGTGAATATGTTATGGCGGCAAGAGCGCTTGGAGCCTCGACAAGTCGAATTCTACTTCACCATATTCTGCCAAATACTATGGTTATGATAGTGACGTTAGCACCGTTCACCATTGCAGCAAACATTACTGCATTGACCGCGTTGGATTACTTAGGCCTTGGCTTAATGCCTCCAACCCCAAGCTGGGGCGAGTTACTACAACAAGGAAAATCTAATTTGGATTCACCTTGGATCGTGGTTTCTGTCGTTACGTCTATCGTTGCTGTACTGGTGATGGTGACGTTTATTGGTGAAGCGATACGCAGTGCTTTCGACCCGAAAAAATTTACCCGCTACGAATAAATAATTACAAGGAAGTAGTCACAATGAAGATGCTAATGAATTTGCCTGCAATGGCCGTGCTTTCCGCTATCAGTTTTGGTGTACATGCACAATCTGTCCCAGCTGATATTACCTGGGTTTCTAATAACGACGAGCCACTATTTGCTTCGCCAGACGCTGTGCGTGGCGGAACATTGCGGACTTCCATTACCAGTTTCCCGCAAACTCTCCGTAGCGTAGGCCCTGATGCAAACTCAGGTTTACGTCACTATTTCATGGATGGTGCGCCTAAGTTAGCTCAGCGACACCCAAACACCAGTAAATGGATTCCACAGCTTGCCACTTCTTGGGCATTCGATAGTGACAATAAAACGGTTTACTTCAAGCTTGATGAGAAAGCGATGTGGTCAGACGGTGAGAAAATCAATGCCGATGATTACCTATTCATGCTTAAGTACTATCGCTCTAAAGACATCATAGACCCTTGGTATAACGACTTTTTTACCAATTCGATCAGTGATGTACAAAAGATTGATGATTACACGATCGCGGTGAAAAGTAGCATAGAGCAGAGCCAAGATGCCCTGATGGTGTTGATAAATATGCCAAGCAATGGCTTTCAGCCTCGCCCAGAGCATTTTTATCAGGATGGTAAAGATGCCAACAATGACGGCATGGTCGATAACTTTGTTCGTAAATACAACTTCAAGAGTGAGCCAACTGCCGGTCCTTACTATGTCGATAAGGTGAAAAAGGGCAAAAGTGTCACCTTTAAACACGTCGGTGAAGATTGGTGGGGCTACTCTAATCGCTACTACCAAAATCGTTACAATGTCGAAAAAATACGTATTACGGTTATTCGTGATTTTGACATTGCCCTCAAGCACTTTGAAAAAGGGAAACTCGACTACGTTGATTTAGTGTTACCTGAATACTGGCATGGTAAATCCGAGTCGAAAGGCTACAAAAACGGTTACATTCAGAAATTTTGGGGCTTTAACCAAACACCACAAGGTGCAGGTGGCCTGTGGATGAATACCGCGCAGCCTCTACTGGATGACATCAATGTCCGTAAAGGTATCCTTTATGCAAGCGATTACGACGGCATGATTGCCAATATTATGCGGGGCGATTATTCGCGTAAACCGCATGGCTTAGGGTTTGGCCACGGCAACTACGATAAAGTCGATAATAAAGCGCCAGAGTTCGATCCAAATAAAGCCGCCGAATACTTTGCCAAAGCCGGCTTCGATAAAATTGGCCCTGATGGTATTCGTGTCAATGCTCAAGGCCAGCGCTTAAGCTTCGCTATTACTTATGGTTACAACGCTTGGACCCCACGAATCGCTTACTTGAAGGAACAGGCTAAGCTAGCGGGTCTAGATTTTACTCTTAATCTCGTTGATGGATCTTCTGCATTTAAATACATTTTAGAAAAGAAGCATCAATTGGCTTTCCTCAACATGGGTTCAGGTGAGATACCGGCGTACTGGGAATATCTACATTCTGACAATGCCAACAAACCGCAGACTAATGCCCATACAAACTACAGCAGTCCTGAGTTGGATAAGCTGATTGAGGCCTATGATGAAGCATTCGATCAACAAACGCGCTATGCCTTATCTCATCAAATTCAAGATTACGTAACAGATGCCAGCATTATTGTTCCTGGCTATATGGTGCCTTACTCACGAGCAGTACATTGGCGTTGGGTTGAATACCCGCAACAGCCGATGACCAAAAAGACGGAAGCTATTTTTCACCCTATGGATATCGCAAATTTCTGGATAAACACGGATGTTAAGAAAGAAACAGAGCAAGCGATGAAGAAAGGCAAGACTTTCCCTGAAGTCAGTGTTGTCGATGATAGATACAAGCTGTAACTAGGGTGATCGAATGAGTCGAGAAACAATTTTATCGGTCGAAGATCTCGAAGTTGAGTTCCGCACTGATGATGGTTTAGTCAAAGTTCTTCATGGTGTGAGTTTCGATGTCCAGAAAGGTCGCACTCTCGGTTTGGTTGGAGAGTCAGGGTGTGGAAAAAGTGTCACGTCGATGTCTATTATGGGGTTGCTACCAAAACCTTATGGTCAAGTAATTGGTGGTCGCATCATCTATAAAGGCACTGATCTACTGACACTGCCTGCTGAGCGTATGTATCAAATGCGTGGTGATGCGATTTCGATCATCTTTCAAGACCCCATGACTGCACTCAACCCTGTCCATACGATAGGTAAGCAGCTTATGGAAGTTTTGCAGCTGCACCGACCCGAATTGGCTAAAGCTGAACGTCGAGCTTATGCCTTAGAAATGTTGGAGAAAGTCAAAATTCCACTGCCTGAAAAGCGCATTGATGAGTATCCACATAACCTATCTGGTGGCATGAGGCAGCGCGTAATGATCGCGATGGCGCTGGCTTGTAAACCCGATGTGTTGATTTGTGATGAGCCAACGACAGCACTTGACGTTACGGTGCAAGCGTCGATCCTCGAACTGATGCATGAACTGCAGCAAGAGACGGGGATGGCGATGGTATTCATCACTCATGATCTCGGTGTTGTTGCTGAGATTTGTGACGATGTTGCCGTTATGTATGGTGGTCGAATTGTCGAAAAAGCGGATGTTTTTGAGCTATTTGACAATCCGCAACACCCCTATACGAAAAGGCTTCTAGGTTTAATGCCAAGCCTTGAACATCCACCAAAACAGATGATCAATATACAGCCCATTGATCCAAGTATTTTCCAAACAAACTAGGGGGCAGTGATGCAGGAAGTATTAAGAATTGAAAACTTAAAGCAGCACTTTATCTCAGGGAAACGACTTTTTTCAAAAGGCTACTCGATAAAAGCGGTTGATGGGGTTTCACTCTCACTAGAGAGGGGAAAGACCTTAGGTTTAGTTGGTGAGTCAGGGTGTGGCAAAAGTACCTTGGGCCGTACCATTCTCAAGTTGTTTGAACCAACAGAAGGGAGTATTTATTTTGAAGGGAGGGATATAACACGCTTATCAAATAAAGAAATGCGTCCATTGCGCAAAGAGATGCAAATCGTTTTCCAAGATCCGATGGAGTCGCTCAATCAGCGTCACACGATTGGTATGATCTTAGAAGAACCGTTCATCATCCATCAGATGGGGAATGCAACGGAGCGGAAGCAATGGGTATTGGAGCTATTAGATAAAGTGGGGTTGCCGAGAGAAGCCGTAAATCGCTACCCGCACGAGTTTTCTGGTGGTCAGAGGCAACGAATTGGTATCGCGAGAGCCATTGCGTTGAAGCCGAAACTCTTGATTTGTGATGAATCTGTATCTGCACTTGATGTGTCAGTACAGGCGCAAATTATCAATTTACTACTATCACTACAGAAAGAAATGAACCTTGCTATGATCTTTATTTCTCACGACCTTTCCGTGGTTAGGCAAGTTTCTGATGAAGTAGCCGTTATGTATTTTGGTAAAGTTGTCGAATATGGTGACGCGCAAGAGATATACAGTAAACCTCAGAATGATTATACCAAAACGTTATTGTCTGCTATTCCAATTACGCATCCAAGCCAAAGAAAACGTTTAAATAAATAAAATAATTTAATATCTATTTTTGCTTGTTAAATAATCAGGGTTATTTTAACTCTGAGGGCTCCTTTACGTCTTAATAATATATGGATGTATTTATGAGCAGGTAATAAGGATTAAGTAGATCACGGAAGTTTACATATGCAGAACACAAGAATATGTAAGCGAAGGACAGTTGCACTTGCAATTTCATTAGCATTTATATCATCAGTAAATGCTGAAGAACAAAATAGTGAAAATGAGCCTATTTCAGTTTGGTCTGATGTGGGCGGAAGTCTGTCACTTTCTTACGATACAAATATATATCATCCAGATGATCATCGTTCAGTACGAAGCTTATCTTGGAGTGGTAGTTTAAATTATAAGTTTAACGATGATATATCCGGTTATATTTCATCCGGTGGTTATCGCGCTTATGAAAATGAAACGGGTGATTTCGCAACAGATTCAGTTATTGGTGCAAATTACGCGAGTATTTATCAATTTGGAGAAACGGGCAATATCAGCCTTAGCGGGCAATTAACGATTCCGACCTCAGAAACTTCAAGAAAAGATAAATTACAGACTGCGATTAGGTTGGCAACGCCAATCTCATTGAAAGCATGGGGAGTCAATTTTTCTGTTACTCCACGTATTAGAAAAAATTTCCATGAATATAAAACAATGGGTGGGAAGTCATTAACCGAATGGACCTATTCAATTAACTCTAGCGCGGTTAAATCATGGGAAGACTTTACGCTAGGTATTTCTGCTCTAGGTGGAAATACGATTAGCTATCAAGGAACAAGAAGAAGTAGTTGGACCTACGGCGGATCTTTATTTGGAACGTACAGCTTTTCAGATAATTGGTCAGCGTCTCTTTCAGCGTCTACATCAGGTGTATATCAAGATGCTGAGCGAGGAACACTAGGTAATATTGATTTATTTGATCAAGACAATGCGTCTTATCGAGCAACAATTACTTTCTCATTCTAAAAATATAATAAGGATATATTATGGCATTTAAAAAACTGATATTGACGTCTGCGATAGGCGCAATATTGGCTGGTTGTGGCGCAGACGATCAGTCTTACGAATATGTAGATAGAGACGCAAAAGAGGTTAAGGTTTCAGACCTTAGGTTAGATGGCCGTTGGTTCTATGCTCCAACGACAGGCGCCGCGCCTCGCTTTGCAGTCACTCAATTCCCTTTCTTACAAGGTATGGGGCGTTATGTCGAACTTTGTTTCTCAGACGAGGGCCTTGAGGTTCGAGGTTATGATAGAAATAGCCCTGACGCACAACTTCCTAAAGATGCTAATGGTTTCTGTCTTCCTGAAGGCCAAGACAGTTCAGGTGGATTCTTAGGTGGAGAAGATACGGTAAACTTCCCACATATTATGACAATCGGTGGTTCTTACTCTAAGTACCAGTGTCGTGAAGATAGCTACGGTGATTGTACCAACCAAGAAGAGACGGATTCGGATCCAAACCTTACATCTGGTGCGTTTCGCAACAACACTCACTTTACGCCAGATCCGTCAGATACAAAGATCACAGAGTTAAACTTTGACGAGCTGTACGGCACCAAAGAAGGCTTAACCGCTCAAGGCAGCCCAGAAGTCATTTCTTGGGAATTCGATCCTAAATCCGGTGTACTTAACTTTGAATTAGAGCAGACGTTCTCGATCGATATAAGCCAGCTATCGAGTTACATTAATTGGTCGGCAATGGAAGAAGAGCTAGGTAACGGTTCATTCAAAGCGCGTTTCTTCTACTCATTGGTGCATGAAGACCACCTAGCTTCTAAAGACTACCAGCCGATTGTTTATCCAAACTCGGATGACAGTTCATTTGGTTTCTTTACCACGACAACGCTCAAGCTGAATCCGATCACGAACAAATACGATGATGTCACCTACCTTAATCGTTTCAACCCAGAGCTGGACACAATTAAGTATTACTTAACGGATAACTTCTTTGAAGAAAAGAACAAGATCTATCTTGATAGCACCATTGAAACTGTCAATAAGATGAATGAGGCGTTATCCGTTATTGGCGTTGACACCAGTAAGCCGCCAATTGAGATCGTCAACAAGACTTCGGGAATGGGGATCCACCCGGGAGATTTGCGTTATAACGTAATCAACCTGGTTGATGAACCACTCGACAATGGTCTTTTAGGCTATGGACCATCTGTTGCTCATCCAATGACTGGTGAGATCATTAAAGCTCATGTTAACCAGTACTCTGGCGTAGCACGTACAGGCTCTGCCTATTACTGGAACAACTTGGTTCGCTTCTATAATCGCGAGCAGCTAGCTAACGTAGAGTACTTCAAAGCACCAACCTCTGACGTTGATGCCGCTATCGACAGTAGCGCTGAAGCGACCGATTCTTCCACACCGGATGTTGCTAGAGCTATGCAATCACTGGCTTTACGCAACTTTGGCGGTAAAGCGGTTGCTCTCGAAGACGCCCATTCTTCTCAGGCTGCTCAGTATGTTGACAAGCCCGTTGAATCTGGCTTTTCGGCCCCGGTCAAATTCGATGACCTAATGCAGATCACTGACGAATCCACGCCGGAAGAAGTCGTGAAGGCTGATATGCAGCGCCTGCAGATGTGGAGTGAAAACACGGTCTTCCCTATGGAAGCGATGTGGATCTCAGCCACTCAGAAATCGATGATTGATAATCTAGATCTGAGTGCGGGTGACTTCTTTAATGATATTTACGATGACAATAATGTGCTTATTGGTCGTGAACTTAAAACCTGGAAGCAGTTAGGTATCGATGAGCGACGCGTTGCTGCAGATGCGTTGACCATTACTACTTATGCCAACACTCTAGTTCATGAACTGGGCCATAACGTTGGCTTAAGGCATAACTTCAAAGGCTCAAATGACTCTAAAAACTTCTATAGCGAAGCTCAGGCCAAAGCGCTAGGGATGAAGAGTATTCCAGCTTATAGCTCAACCATGGATTACGCACCAAGCATGTTAGATGAAGTGCCAACCTGGGGACTGTATGACCTGGAAGCATTTAAGTTTGCCTATGGTCGTGAAATTGACGTATATGGAGATTTACCTGTTCGACCAGCTGAAGAACCTGCTGTTGTCGATGCGGCTCCTCAAGTGACCTTGCCAACAGATCGTGAACCGACAGCTGAAGAGCAGCAGCAATATGATGCTTGGGTTGCTTATTCCCAATATCAGCAAGACTTAGCGGCTTACCAAGCATGGGTCAAATACATCGAAACGCCAATCTATAAAGCAACCGGCGGTGAAAGCCTGCTGGATTGTCGTCCCATCCAAGTGGTTCAACAAGATGGCGCGGATAAACTCCAGTACACTTGTTCACTAGACAAGATCGATAAAGTGGCATTGATCGATGAGGTCGGATTGCGCCTTGATCTCGAAGCTTTGTTAGCGGCAGAGGCTGTCCAAGGAGTTCAGTTAACTTCAGTACTTCGCAATGATTCTCAATTGTCTCAGTTTAAGCACCTGAGTAAACTCAACTCGATTGTTCCTCTAGCGGGTGTGACTAGCGGTCAGGACTTACGTTCACTGTTTAACTCTTTGCAGCAGACTAAGGAAATTGTGCGCCACGGCGTGATCAATTACGTTGAAGGTGAGTACGAACTAACGCGCGAATCTTTCTCGTTCTGTACCGATGGCAACGTTTCGTTGAACAGCGATTGTAACCGCTTCGATGAAGGTACGAATATCGATGAAATCGTGAGTTATAAATGGCAACGCTACCTTGATAACTATGAAAATCGTAATGTCGAAGTTCTCAATCAAAATGGTTTAACAACGAACGATTACATGGGTTACACCATGAGTCGTCTACGTGGTATGAATGAGATTCGCGAAGTGATCGAGGATTCTGAGCGTTTAGATGCTTTATACACGCGCCTTGGACTCGCTAGAGCGACCGATCGTCCACTTGACTTCTTCAGTTACATGGTTGAGTCGGACTGTAAAGTTGAAGGAGACAACGCACTTTGGTTCTGTAATACGGGTAATGCAACACGTAAAGCAGCAAGTTACTTCTTAAGTGTATTACGTACACCTGAACATCAATGTGTACTGGAGACCACATCAAATTCAGATAGCAGCGTTATTGAAAACAAAGTTATCTCATTAGGTGAGTTTATTTCACTTGATGCCCGTCATGATTTGGATGCCAATTACGACATTGCCCATGCCTCGTGTTTCGACGAACCTATCCAAAAAGCAATTCGTGATAAATACGATGCGAGAAAAGAAGCGACACAAACGACTAGTGTGATTGCTGAAACGGAAAATGGGCGTTTCTTGAACTCAGTAGGTAGCTTTGACCCGTCAAATAACTACTCGAATTCAGTCTCCGCTCTAGGTATCTGGCCAGATAAAGCAATTGCTTCTTATCTACTTGCTCGACGCTATACCTTACGCACGACTGATGAAGCAAGCCATGCGGCTCTGATGGATTGGCCTGGGGTTAAGAATGAGTTTGATAATATCATTGAGCACCTGATCGCTAATGAGCCTTTATCGACACCTGTTAACTTAATCGATGAAGAAGGAAATAGCGTAAGTTCGCCAGTGCCAGTGAACTTGCACTTTACAACTAAGCTAGAGGCGCTACCGCCACTGCCATGTGGATTGTATAACTTCTTAAATATCCCTTGTGATGGTCGTGCAGATATTCCAACCATGCTCTTGAGCATGGCGGCGAGTCGCATTTACTCTCAGGATTATGATGTGCAGTCACGTTCGCTTAGCCAGCTAAATAGTTGGGTGAAAGAGCGCGATAACTACTATCTTCCAGGCGGCAGTGTATCTTTTGTTTTAGATAATTCGAAGTATGCTGCAACAGAAAACAATACTCTGGCTTGGAAGTACGCGAATAAGTTGAACGCAGCAGAACCTTCTGCGCTGATTAAGCAGCTTGGTGAGCAGTCTAAGGAAGACCTTAAGTTGGTTGTTGATACATGGGGTAGTCTGCCTTATTCTAACTATTTCTATTATTACAATACGGTAGTTGGTGCTAATAACTCGCAAATGATCAGTGAGTTTGCAGCGCAAGTTGATACATGGTCAAATTTTGTAAGAGACTTAGGTATCACGACATTGGAAAATGAAGGTGTTATCAATTACATTTTGGGCCAGACTTTTGATAATGAATTGACCGCGGGTCGTGTCCTGTTGGAAAACGGGATAGTAACGCACGTTTCGACTGGTCAAACGTATCCACTTAATAGTGTCATTAATATGATCGTTGGCCTAGAGTACGCAAACTTTGGCCCAGATGGGTTGTTTGAAGAGGTGCAAGAAGTGGCCTCTAACGTAAACAACGCTTTGGCGACTGCAACGCCGGAGATGGCTGCTATATGGTCGCTGCCTGTCACATCTGTTCAAGCTTATCTGAACAATGATTATAAAGCGCTGGATGTTGACTTCTATCAGACTGAAGAAGTGCTAAGACGCCTTCCAACGCGCTCAGAGCATTAATACGCTATGCCCGTTAAAAAGCCGCTTCAAATGAAGCGGCTTTTTTTACTTTTAGTGGCTAATTTGGCACACCACTATGAAATTTAAAATCGTCATCAGGGGACGAGATCAGCTCGGCTTCAAGTTTGCCAAAGAAGTCGACCCTTTGCGAAATATCCTTACCTGCGATTTCCTCGGCTAAGGTTAGGTAGTCTTGATAGTGACGGGCTTCAGAGCGGAGTAGGGAGACATAGAACTTGGCAATATCCTCATCCATATGCGGGGCCAATTTTGCAAATCTTTCACATGAGCGCGCTTCAATGTAAGCACCGATGATCAGCTTATCAATCAAGGTTTGAGGCTCGTGAGTGGCCATTTCTGCCAACAAGCCTTTGGCGTAGCGACTGGCCTGTACGGGTTCATAGGCGATACCACGATCTTCCATGATTTCAAGAACCTGATAAAAGTGGTGCAGTTCTTCTTTGATCAGCAGAACCATCTTATCAATCAAGTCTTGGCTATACGGTGAATCAGTTTTCGCCATGATGGATTTAGAAATATTACTTTTACCCTTTAAGGTTTCCAAACTACCGGTTTTACGATAAGCAAAATCTTCGTAGGGTTTGAACCAATCTAAAAGGTTATGTGCGCTGCTTTTATCAACCGCGTATTTTCGGATCAAATACATCGCTGACTGACCCGCTTTCAGCTCACACAATAGATGGTCAATAAGAATGGTTTTTAAGTGTTGAGGCTTTTTTGCTTCTGCAACCCACTGGTCTGGAGTTGGGCACTGAAGAAAGCTATTGATTGGCTCAAGTAAAGAGTCGTAGGTTTTCAGGTCAATCATGTCGTACTTCATAAATAGAAAAGGCCGCATCAGCGACCTTTTGGAACGGAATTATAACGATTATATTACCATTTTTTCTTTTCACCAAAGAGTGCGTCCATATCATCTTGACGCTCTTTTTCTTCCATTTGATGGAGCTCTTCAGCATTACGGCTTTGACGATTCTGCTCTAGCTCATCGTACATGGCTTGCAGCTTCTCTCTCGCTTGATTTGAGTAGTTGTCGTTTTTGGTACTCAGAGCATCAATGCCTTTACGCAACAGTTGAATTGCGGTACCGGGCTGGCCACGAACAATAGAGTCATTGGCACGTTTAATTACGTTCTCAATGTTGATGCGGATTTGAATGGTCTCAAGGCGCGCATTCTCTGCTACGTATGCTTGAGTTTCAAAGCGGCCTTTGTTGTGTTCACTACGAATAGTATCGCGAAGGCGTTTAACCAGCTTTAGCATCATAATGGCTTGCTTGTCATTACTTGGCACTTTAAACGCTGTGCTTTCACCGCCTTTATGATTTTCTTCTAGCTGGGTTATTTGCGACTTAACGTTATCTACCCGTTGTGCGAGTTGCTTGTTCTTAGGATCCAAGTCGTGCATGTTTTGCAGGGCATCAAGGATTCGATTGTTAAGACAAACTAATAGTTCTTTACTGTATGGGAGATGGTGGGCGTGACCTATGAGCTCTTCCGTTGCATCAATGATTTGTAGGTAACGAGAGCTTTCTTGCTTCTTTGCAGTTTCTGCTTTGACCTTGTACTGAAGCATGATGTTATAGCCAAGAACCAAGACCAGTAAGATGGCAATTAAAGCTATGATTAAACCAATATTCATAAATTCCGTATCTTATGTTTTCCGATGGCTAGCAGACAAGGATACACGATTCTCCCAACTCTCTGCACTCATTTTTCTATTATTGCTCAAGGATTAGCAATTCGTAATCAAAATTGACGAATAAGCGTTGAGAATGAGTAATTGGTTGCAAAATAGTCGAACAAAATCACTCAATCGCCCGTTTACTCAAAGGATTTACCAATTGGGCTATCAATTTTAATTAAGAGGCGTTATAACTAAATATTATAAACTATGAAGGCATGATCGTGGTGCGTCGATAAGGGAGTACGGTTCAGGAATGAAATTACAACAATTGAAGTACATTGTTGAGGTCGTCAACCACAACTTAAATGTATCAGCGACGGCTGAAAGCCTCTACACTTCACAACCAGGCATCAGCAAACAGGTGCGCTTACTGGAAGATGAACTCGGTATCCAGATTTTTGAGCGTAGTGGTAAGCACTTGACTCAAGTGACCAGTGCTGGTGAAGACATTATTCGCATCTCTCAAGAAATCTTAGCGCGCGTTGAGAGCATAAAAGCGGTCGCTGGCGAGCACACTCACCCAGAAATGGGCACATTGAACATCTCAACGACTCATACCCAAGCTCGCTACGCTCTACCTGATGTCATTAAAGGTTTTACTGCGCGCTATCCAAAAGTCTCGTTACACATGCACCAAGGTACGCCAAGTCAGATGTCCGAGGCGATTGCTAAAGGCACGGCGAATTTTGCGATCGCCACGGAGGCTTTACACCTTTATCAAGATGCGATCATGCTGCCTTGTTATCACTGGAACCGCTCTATTGTAGTACCCAAAGGACACCCTCTGGCGCAGAAAGAGCAGGTCACTATTCAAGACCTCGCTTCTTATTCACTAGTCACGTACGTATTTGGTTTCACTGGGCGCTCAGAGCTGGATGCCGCGTTCAATCAGCACGGCTTAACACCACGTGTCGTGTTCACCGCAACGGATGCTGACGTAATCAAAACTTACGTTCGTATGGGAATTGGTGTTGGTGTGATTGCGAGTATGGCGATTGATAAAGAGCAAGACACCGATCTTGTTGCCATTGATGCGAGCCACATTTTTGGTGCCAGTACAACCAGTATTGGTTTCCGCAGAGGCACCTTCTTACGCTCTTACATGTACGATTTCATGGAACGTTTTGCACCGCACTTAACGCGTCCTGTGGTAGAGCAGGCTCTCTCGCTGAAATCAAACGCTGAAATTGAAGAAATGTTCCGCGATATAGAACTTCCGGTTCGTTAATCCTACCTAAAGACTGTGCTTCCTTTTAATATACGCAAAGATTAGGGGGAAGCATGCAGCAACACTTTCAAACTCTCGATGCCTTGTTAATAGAGCATCAGTCCTTATGGCGCTTTGAGCCATTTTTTCTTTGTTCGAGTGATTCGTTACCTTGGTTAGACAGCTACCCTCATTTATGTGAGTGGCTTGATGACTTGTCTGCAAAAGAGATCGAGCACTTAAAATCTCATCCTCGCGAACTGAGTCAAAAGCTATTGGCTTTGGTGCCAGAGTGTCAGGATATAGAGGCTTTGACTCATTTGAAGCCACTAGAGTTAACGGGTCTAACGCTAAATCGTGGGGTAGATACTGGCGTACCCGGGCGTAAGCTGGCGCAAATTGTCTCGATGGGAGAGGCTGCGTTAAGGCATCATCAAGGTACGGAATGGCTGGAGTGGTGTTCCGGCAAAGGGTTTCTAGGGCGAATTCTCGCCAGCCAAAGTTCGCAGAAAGTGACCAGCTTCGAGTTTCAACAAGCCCTTTGTGACGCTGGGCAACGGGAAGCGGATAAGCAGTTACTACCGATGCATTTTATTCAAGGTGATGCCTTATCTGAAACGGCCAAAGTTGCGCTCAATCCAAACCAACATGCGGTCGCTTTACACGCTTGTGGGGACTTACATGTATCCTTGATGAAAAAGGCCGCAGAGATAAATCTGCCAGCATTGACGATTTCTCCCTGCTGTTATCATCTAATCCAAGACCAACACTACCAACCTTTGTCTACGCTCGCGAAGCAATCAATGCTGAAACTCTCCAAAGCAGAGCTGCGAATTCCTTTACAAGAAACCGTGACTGGTGGGGAACGTGTTAAGCGTCATAGATTTGAAGAAATGAGCTTTCGCTTGGGCTTTGATCAGTTACTGCGCGAGCAATTGACGATCGACCAATATGTTCCGATACCGAGCATTAAGAAGTCGATGTTGGGCGAGGGGTTTGAGGCATTTTGTCGTTGGGCTGCTGATAAAAAACAACTTCAGTTGCCAGAGGTAGACTTTACTTACTATCAGTCTGTGGGTGAAAAGAGGTATTGGGACATGGAGAAGTTGAGCCTAGTTCAGCAATTGTTCAGGCGTAGCCTAGAGTTATGGTTGGTGTTAGACAAAGCACTGTTTCTCATTGAGCAAGGTTACCAAGTTAATCTGAACGAGTTCTGCTCGAAAGAAACCACACCAAGGAACATTCTTATTCGGGCACAAAAAGCCTAATTGTGCCTAGTTCTTATTTTGTTGAAATCTTGTTAAATCTTACTTCCCTTTCCGCCAACTTATTGGTAATAATGATTTAGTTGCACAGAAAATGTGCAACTAATAACGACTCATAACGAAAAATACCAAACACAACACCCCTCATTTTGCTGAAATCAAGGAGCTAAGATGAAAGCAGGAAAAATTGTGGCGACGGCCGTATTAGCAGGTGCAGCACTTTTATCGTCTACCAGTATTATGGCGAAAACGGCCAAAGTTGCCGTTTCGCAAATCGTTGAACACCCAGCTTTGGATGCGACTCGTCAAGGATTGATTGATGGCCTGAAGGCGAAGGGTTACGAACAAGGCAAAAATCTAGAGTTTGATTACAAAACAGCGCAAGGCAACCCAGCGATTGCAGTGCAAATTGCTCGCCAGTATGTGGGTGAGAAGCCGGATGTCTTGGTAGGTATCGCGACACCAACGGCTCAAGCGCTGGTATCCGCGACTCGCTCAATTCCTGTGGTCTTCACTGCAGTGACTGATCCGGTTGGTGCAAAGCTAGTCGGCCAGTTAGAGCAGCCTGGTAAAAATGTTACTGGCTTGTCTGATCTCTCTCCAGTTGCCCAGCACGTGGAATTGATCAAAGAGATTATTCCAACGGTGAAATCCATCGGCGTTGTCTTCAACCCGGGTGAAGCGAACGCAGTAACCCTAGTCAAGCTGCTAAAAGAGAGCGCAAAAGCACAGGGTATTGAAGTGGTTGAAGCGACAGCACTGAAGAGTGCTGATGTTCAATCGGCGACCCAAGCGATTGCTGAGAAATCGGATGTTATCTATGCACCAACAGACAATACCGTTGCTAGTGCGATAGAAGGTATGGTTGTGGCAGCGAACCAAGCGAAGACACCGGTATTTGGCGGAGCGACGTCTTATGTTGAAAAAGGCGCCATCGCCAGTCTTGGTTTTGACTATTACCAAGTTGGTGTTCAAACGGCGGATTATGTAGCGGCCATCTTGGAAGGTAGCGAACCCGGTGTATTGGACGTCAAAGTGGCGAAGGGGTCAGATCTCGTAGTCAATTCAAGTGCGGCGAAAAAGCTAGGACTAACAGTGCCTGCGTCTGTACTTGAACGCGCAACGAGCGTCAAGTAACTCTCCAACCTATCAGGAGAGGACAGTCGTGCTCTCCTACTAATATTAAGCAGAAAAGGGAGTTTGTATGTCTGCTTTTGCTTTTTTCGGTGCGTTGGAAATCGGGCTTATATATGGATTGGTTGCCCTAGGTGTTTATCTAACGTTCCGTGTTCTTGATTTCCCTGACTTGAGTGTTGATGGCAGTTTCCCTATGGGAGCGGCGGTTGCTGCTACAGCTATTGTCTCTGGTATTAACCCTTGGGTTGCCACTGGGTTGGCGATTGTGGCAGGTGCGGCAACTGGCTGGGTCACGGCTTTTCTTGCTGTCCGCTGCGGCATTTTGCACTTGCTTGCCTCTATTCTCACCATGATTGCGGCTTTCTCGATCAACATTCGCATTATGGGGCGACCAAATGTCGCTTTGCTGGGTGAGGAGACGATTCTTACCCCGTTCGAAAGCATGGGCGATCCTATGCTTATTAGGCCGTTGATCGTGGGGTTACTCGTCTTGATCTCGGCGTGGTTTGTCGTCCGTTTGCTTAACAGTGATTTTGGCTTGGGCTTAAGAGCAACAGGGGTGAATGCTCGGATGGTTGCAGCACAAGGCGCAAGTACGGCTTTTTATACCTATTTCTGTCTGGCGTTATCGAATGGTTTCGTCGGGTTTGCGGGTGCGCTCTTTGCCCAAACCAATAGCTTTGCAGATGTGACTTCTGGGGTAGGGACCATTGTGGTCGGTTTGGCTGCCGTCATTTTGGGGCAGACCCTGATTCCGGGTAAAAAAATATGGGTAGCCGTTGTTGCGGTGATTCTTGGCTCGGTCCTGTATAGGTTAGCCGTCGCCTTTGCGCTCAGTTCTGGCATGTTTGGTCTGCAAGCATCTGATCTTAACTTAGTCACGGCGGTTTTAGTGGCGATGGCTCTAATCGCTCCGAAACTGAAAGGTAACTTAAAAGCAAAAAAGGCTAACGCGTCTGCTGCTTCTCAGCAGACGTTGAAGCAGAGTAGCAAATCAGGAGGTGCAGCATGATTCATCTTGAAGATATTCAAGTTACGTTTAACCCTGGCACCATATTAGAAAATAAGGCACTTAGAGGCGTCTCGTTAGAAGTCCCTGAGCATCAGTTTCTCACCGTGATTGGCTCAAATGGCGCAGGTAAATCGACACTGCTTGGCGCGGTGACCGGTGAGACGCCGATGATAGGTGGCAGAGTTGTTATTGATGACCTCGATGTAACCAAACGCAGTGTAGACCAACGAGCCCAACAATGTGCCCGCGTTTTCCAAGATCCGTTAGCGGGTACTTGTGGGGATTTGACCATTGAAGAGAATATGGCGCTCGCGTATATGCGCGGTAAAAAGCGTGGCTGGAGTTTGTCGCTTTCTTCTCAGCGTCGTAAGTTGTTTCAAGAGCGAATTAGCATCTTGGGGTTGGGGCTAGAAGACAGGCTAGGCGATAGCATAGGTTTGCTCTCTGGGGGACAGCGTCAGGCGGTAAGTTTAGTCATGGCGACATTATCTGACAGCAAACTTCTACTGTTAGATGAGCATACTGCCGCACTCGACCCGCGTATGGCGGCATTTATCATCGATTTAACCAAAAAAATCGTCAAAGAGTTTAATTTAACGGTAATGATGGTGACGCACTCAATGAAAGATGCGTTAGCCTGCGGGGATCGAACGGTAATGCTGCATCAGGGGGAAATCGTCCTTGATGTCGCCGGTGAGCAACGTGAAAACATGCAAGTCACTGACTTATTGGAGATGTTCACTAAAGTACGTGGTGAAGAGCTTGCGGACGATAGTTTACTGTTAAACTAGCACTTTCTTTACAATTTCTTGGCAGAGATTCATATAAATCTGTGACATAATTTCGACAAAATTATAAACCAAGCCTATCTACTGTATTACAGTATGGATAGGCTTTTTCATTTTTATTTATTAGAGGCAGCAGATGCAGGTAAAGAGGCATTTCAGTTTAAAATTCGTTTTTCTAGTGCCATTAGTCTTATCTGCGGTGATCTTTGCTCTCACCATCAAAAATTACTACGACTCTGTCAACCGCGATTTAGATGACGAGTATGCTCGCGTTCATGATTCGTTAGCCCGTTCTGCCAAAGTGTTAACGGCAGTCGATTACAGCTTCTCCAATCAATCCAAACTGCGCAACATCCACTTATTAGAGCATAATCGTCAAGTTGTTGGTGGTGTTTGCCAAATGTGGCCTCTGGATGCTTTGTTGCTCACTGACGGACGTAACCATGAAATCCCCGCTGTTGATATCAACTATATGCTTGTTGGCGAGCCCTCATTGTGCGACCCGGGGAGCGAGATTTATGAACGAGTGTCCGGTCAGGTTTCTTTAGCGCCAGTCCTTTCTTTTGTCCACGATATTGATAACTCGTTGCTCGGTATTCAATATATCGACAAAGAAGGCTACATAATGACATCGCCTGATACGTATGCGAAGACCTTTAAACTAGAAACGTTGCGCACCGTTAAAGTTCGACCGTTTTGGCAGATGACCGCCAATAATCCAGATTTGATTACGTTAACGGGCCCCGCGCCTATATATACCAGCAGCGAACATGTAATGAGTTTGTCCATGCCTATTTTTTCATCTGGTGCGCTTCAAGGCATACTTTCTTTGGATGTTGCCTATGAAAAACTGCTTAACAGTAGTGGCAAGCTAGCGGGCACCTTAGCGATCATCAATGGCAGCCTAATTGAACCTCCAAAATCTGCGGTACGCGTAGAGCATATTAATATTGAGGGGTTAGGGGGCACACATCGAATTTACTATGCGTTTGATTTGACTAAAGAGGTGAAAAACTTCTTTTATTTTGAGCGTTACAGTTTGTTTGTTGTGGTCATTGTCTATCTGCTGTCTGTCATCGTGTTGTTTTTCATTAATACTCGAGTTGAGCATAGTTACTTTAAAGAGTTATCGGCGAAAGACCCAATGACAGGCCTGCTCAATCGTCGTGGCTTTCAAACCTTTATCGCCGGAGTTCAGCATCAGCGTTACGTCGCGATTGCAGTGTTTGATATTGATAACTTCAAATCCATTAACGATACCTATGGACATGATGTTGGTGACAATGTGATTTCGTATATGGCAGACCAAATCGTTGCAAGCATTCGAGACTGCGATGTCGCTGCGCGTTTTGGTGGTGAGGAGTTTGTCGTTTACATGAGTGGTGGTGATGTAGAGTCTTTGAAAAAGTCTATGTTACGGGTACAAGAAGCGATATGTGCGCACTCTCAACAGATTATAGAGCCAGGGTTTACAGTATCCGGTGGGGTCGAAGTGGTCGATGGTGATAACGCCAGCGACTTTGATCAACTGTTCAAAGCGGCTGACGAAAAACTCTATATCGCTAAAACCTCAGGTAAAGACCAACTGGTTTTCTAAGCGGCAGTTAATGTGTCTCGGTAACGAGTAATATGCTCGACGATTGGCGCCGCTTTATTGAAGGTTCTGATTTCTCTAAACAGAGCCGCAGCTTCTGGATACTGTTGGCGTAAATAGGAGAACCACTGTTTTACTCGGTTAGGGTAGTACAGACCTTTGTCACCCTTCATTTCGTACTGAGAGTAAACCAGTAGTAACTCGACGACTTCATGCCAAGGCATTACGCTGTGATCATGTTTTACCACGTTGCCCAAGTTAGGGACATTAAAGGCTCCTCGACACACCATAAGTGAGTCGACACCTGTGGTCTCTATACACGCTTGGCCGTCTTGGTGATTCCAGATTTCGCCATTGGCAATCAATGGAATAGAAAATCTCTCGCGGATTTGACCAATGTATTCCCATTTAATTTCGCTGGCTTTATAGCCACCCGTTTTCGTGCGGGCGTGAACGGTAAGCTCATTGGCACCTGCTAGTTCAATCGCATCGACAATTTCAAAGCAGTCATCAGGGTTTTCCCAACCTAAGCGGATTTTTGCAGTCACTGGAATATTGCTTGGTACTGCGTCTCGACAAGATTTAACCACCTGATGAATGAGCTCTGGGTGCTGCAATAAGGCGGCGCCCCCTTTGCTTTTATTCACCAGTTTTGCCGGGCAGCCAAAATTAAGGTCGATGCCTTTTGCGCCCAAATCGGCAGCACGAATGGCATTTTCTGCCATCCATTTAGGGTCTTGTCCCAGCAGTTGAACGTGGACAGGAACTCCGGATTTTGTTTGCGAGCCTTGAAGAAGCTCTGGACACAGACGATGGAAAACATGATCTGGCAGGAGCTGATCGACAACCCGAACAAACTCTGTCACACACAAATCATAGTCATTGATGTCGGTTAAGATTTCTCGCATCAAATGATCCAGTACGCCCTCCATTGGGCCGAGCACTACTCGCATAAAAAACGCCTCTATTTACGGAGGCGTGATTTTAGAGGTATGCAAAGCAAATGTCACGATTTGAGCATAGTGAAAGCAGCGTTATTGCGGTAAAGGCCTATCACGACGGACATTAAAAGTACCATCCAATGGTTGATATTCTAACGTCCAAACGTCAGTCGTATAGTCGGTAATGTTCGACTTGTAGTAGTAGTAACAAGATCCATCAGCGCGGTACCAACTTACGACATCTGCATCTGCATTGTTTTCTAATATGGGGTCACTGTGTGCTTCGACGCTAAGATCGGTTTGCAGTAAATCTTGCCAAAGTTCAGGGCAGTCAGGCTTGGTTGGGTTAAGGGTATCAACATTTCGCGGGTACCCAGTTATGGAAGGAAAGATGTTTCCATCGCCATAGCCAATAACCACCGCACCGCTCGGCTCATTCTCAACTAACCACATCGAGTGATATAACTGGGTAGCACTGACAAAAGCGCTAAATGCTGCTCGAGCCCGATTGTCATGGGCATCTTGTTGATAATTGAGAAAGCGGGGCAAAGCCGTCACCGCGAGTATGCCCAGTATGACAATGACGACAACTAACTCTATAAGAGTAAAACCTTTGATTTTATAAATACTCATTCGTGACCCGACAACTTTATTAACAGGTTGTAAGAATATGTTTCAATTATCAGTTTGCGCTCTAACGGGTAATTTTCAAAGTGAATTAAGTGAAATATCACTAAGAGTTTTTATGGATAGATAAAAAGAGAGAGCTAGCTATGAATTCCTTATAACTAGCCTTGACGTGAAATTGTCGAAATATCACAAGAAAAAGGATCCGAGCCAGGGAGTGAGTCTCGAAGTGACCTGTCGCCTTGCATAGGGTTATAATGCGCGGGTAATCAGTTAAACACTAGAAGTGAATAATGAAGTATCAATTACTGACACTGCCGGACTCAATTACTAGTGAGTCGAGCGATTTTCTTGAAGGACTCACTTTAGCGGCGAACATGGCAACCAAGCCACTCGACCCAGACTCGTGGTTGGAGTCTATCTTCTCAACCCAAGCGTCAGCGGCGAAAACTGCGGTTGAGGGCCACATTACTCAGCAGTATAGCTACCTGAAAGCTAATGAATACTCATTGCTGAGTTTGATTGAAGGCGAGAGCCGAAGGGAACGCCTGGCTGATGTCGCAGAAGGTTTTATGACCCTGTGGCCGACCATTGAGGTTCAATGGCAAGAGGTGCAAGTAGGCGATGGCACTTTACGCATGCTACAAGCTTTGTTGACTTGCTTTATGTTAGCTATTGATGAAGAGCAAACTCAGGCACAGATGCAAGCGGCCGGAATCGAAACGCCACCAAAGTTAGATGACTTTATCGAACAGCTTGACCTTATGTTGGTGGAGGTTGCACAAGCCGCGGATGAAGCCATGATCGGTGCCAAATCTCAAAGCGTGAATCCGTACAAAGAGACCGGACGTAACGATGCATGCCCATGCGGTAGTGGTCGTAAATTCAAGCAATGCTGCGGAAAATAGAACAAAGTTAACTTTATTCGGTCAAAGCTTATTGCAAACAACGTTATAAAAAACACATTGCGACGATAAAGGAACAAATATTGATGAAAAAACTCGCTGCATTATTGTTTATGAGTTTATCTGTGCTGGCGGCTCCAAAAGACGAGTTGAGTCACCGTCTACAGCTTACGGGAGGTTTTAGCGCCGATTTCGCTCAACAAGTCACTAGCCCTGATGGTGAAGTGGTAATGGAAGGTGAAGGTAAGGTTGAGATAGCGAGGCCAAGCTTGTTTCGTTGGACAACAACCCTTCCTGATGAAAACGTGTTAGTTTCAGATGGTGAAAGCCTTTGGTATTACAGTCCGTTTATTGAGCAAGTGAGTATTTACTGGCAAGAGCAGGCTACTGAGCAGACGCCATTTGTTTTGCTAACCCGTAGCCGTGCCAGTGACTGGGACAATTACAAAGTTTCTCAGCAAGGTGATGTTTTTACTTTGGTACCGACAGCAGTTGATTCGAATCAAGGGCAGTTCAAGTTAGAAATAGACACTAAAGGTGCCGTCAAAGGCTTCAGTGTTATCGAGCAAGATGGCCAGAAGAGCGCGTTTGAGTTCGATAATATTGATTTAGCCAAACCAAAAACTGAGCGCTTTACTTTTACCATTCCACAAGGTGTCGAGGTGGATGATCAAAGGAACTAAATGTGAGTAATTTCTCGTTTGATTTCTCGGGGGACGAAGATTTTCGTCCCCTTGCCGCTAGAATGCGGCCACAAAATATTGAGCAATACATAGGTCAGCAGCATATTTTAGGTGAGGGGAAACCCTTGCGTCGCGCTTTAGAGGCTGGTCATGTCCATTCGATGATTTTGTGGGGACCTCCGGGGACGGGGAAAACAACCCTCGCGGAGGTGGCTGCCAACTATGCGAATGCAGAAGTTGAGCGCGTATCAGCGGTGACATCAGGCGTTAAAGAGATTCGTGCGGCGATAGAGAAAGCGCGTGAGAATAAACGGGCAGGTCGTCGAACAATCTTGTTTGTCGATGAGGTGCATCGGTTTAATAAATCGCAGCAAGATGCTTTTCTACCGCACATTGAAGATGGCACAGTAACCTTTATTGGAGCTACCACAGAAAACCCTTCTTTCGAGCTCAATAACGCTTTGTTATCAAGGGCTAGGGTCTACAAACTGACCTCTTTATCCCAGGCAGACATTTTGCAAGCGCTCGAGCAAGCGATCCAAGATTCAGAGCGTGGGTTAGGGGCAATCAAAGCTCAATTTGTCGATAACGCTCTAGATCGCCTAGCAGAGTTAGTGAATGGTGATGCTCGTATGTCACTGAACTATCTAGAGCTGCTCTATGACATGGCTGAAGATGATGACCAAGGTGTTAAGCAGATTACCTTGTCTTTGCTGGCAGAGGTCGCTGGAGAGAAAGTATCACGCTTCGACAATAAAGGGGATATTTGGTACGACTTAATCTCTGCAGTGCATAAATCTATTCGTGGCTCAAACCCCGATGCGGCACTCTATTGGTCTGCGCGCATGATAGCTGCAGGTTGCGATCCTTTGTATATTGCTCGCCGATTGTTGGCGATCGCATCAGAAGATGTCGGGAATGCTGACCCGAGAGCAATGCAAGTTGCGCTCTCAGCATGGGATTGTTTTACTCGCGTTGGTCCGGCTGAAGGTGAGCGTGCAATCGCACAAGCGATCGTCTACTTGGCCTGTGCTCCAAAAAGTAATGCGGTTTACACAGCATGGAAACAAGCATTACGTGATGCCCACAATTTGCCAGAATATGAAGTGCCACCACATTTACGCAATGCGCCAACCAGTTTAATGAAAGATTTGGGCTACGGTGCTGAGTATCGGTATGCACACGATGAACCTGGCGCGTACGCCGCGGGAGAGTGCTATCTGCCGCCTGAAATGAGTGACACTCGCTACTATCAACCGACCAATCGTGGCTTAGAAACGAAAATTGGTGAAAAGTTAGATTACTTGGCTAGTTTAGACGCAAAAAGCCCACAAAAGCGCTATGAATAAGCGCCCATTTTAGATACATTTATTCGGTTAATATTTTTAGCGCTCGAGCACGATGCTGGAGCGCGATTTCACAACTAAAAAAGCATAGGATTAACAATGCTGGATTCTAAATTACTTCGTACAGAGCTGGATGAAACAGCTGCAAAATTAGCGCGTCGTGGCTTTAAGCTTGACGTAGAAACAATCCGTACACTTGAAGAGCAACGTAAGTCGATTCAAGTAGAAGTTGAAAATTTACAATCCACGCGTAACTCCATCTCCAAGCAAATCGGCCAGAAAATGGCGGCGGGTGATAAAGAAGGTGCTGAAGAGATCAAGAAGCAAATCGGCACTCTAGGTAGCGATCTTGATGCGAAAAAAGTAGAGCTAGACGAAGTGATGGCTAAACTTGAAGAGATCACCCTGTCTGTTCCTAACCTACCAGCTGATGATGTTCCAGCAGGTAAAGACGAAGATGATAACGTTGAAATCTCTCGTTGGGGTGAGCCAAAGACATACGACTTTGAGCTAAAAGATCACGTAGACCTAGGTGAACTGGGCGGTGGTTTAGATTTCGCTAGCGCGACGAAAATCACGGGCGCTCGCTTTATCGTGATGAAAGGTCAGTTTGCTCGCCTACACCGCGCAATTGCTCAGTTTATGCTTGATCTTCACACTGATGAGCACGGCTACACTGAGATGTACGTACCGTACCTAGTGAACTCTGACAGCCTGTTTGGTACCGGTCAGCTACCGAAGTTTGGTAAAGATCTGTTTCATACTGAACCACTAGAAGAGAAAGTGAACGACGAAGAGCCACGTAAACTGTCTCTGATCCCAACGGCAGAAGTACCAGTAACGAACATGGTTCGTGACACCATCTCTGACGAAGCTGACCTGCCTCTTAAGATGACGGCTCACACGCCATGTTTCCGCTCTGAAGCAGGCTCTTACGGTCGCGACACTCGTGGTTTGATTCGTATGCACCAATTTGACAAAGTTGAGCTAGTACAAATCACCAAACCAGAAGAATCAATGAACGCACTTGAAGAGCTAACAGGTCATGCTGAGAAAGTTCTACAGCTTCTTGAGCTTCCATACCGTAAAGTGGTTCTGTGTACAGGTGATATGGGCTTCGGCGCTCGTAAAACATACGATTTAGAAGTTTGGGTTCCTGCTCAAGAAACGTACCGTGAAATCTCTTCATGCTCTAACATGTGGGACTTCCAAGCTCGCCGCATGCAAGCACGTTTCCGTCGTAAAGGCGAAAAGAAACCAGAGTTGGTGCATACATTAAATGGCTCTGGCCTAGCGGTTGGTCGTACTATGGTTGCTATTCTTGAAAACAACCAAGAAGCGGATGGCCGCATTGCAATCCCAGCGGTACTTCAGAAGTACATGGGCGGTGCAACTCACATCGGTTAATTCGTTAGTGAATACCAAAGGCGACTCATTGAGTCGCCTTTTTTGTTTGGTTTGTTACTTCATGTCGACGGGTTAGAATTGAATCAGATATTGATTTTGATCTGGCAATAATTCCAATTGCCAGGTCATTTCTTGATCGCCGTTCAATGGGGTCCACTGAACGTAAAGTGCTTGCCAGTTAACGTTCACTATCAAGTCTGTTGATGGTGCCGTTTGCGGGTAAATGCTAGTTAGATGTGACGTGGGATCAGCAATGTAGCGCCCATCTTCTAACCGTGCACCTAGACTGGTGTAAACGTGTATGACACCTTCATCAGGCGACGCTTGTTGTATATCTAATTGTACTTTTCGTTCAACTTGGAAAGAGAAATCACGCTGTGCAACGACATTTTTTGTCTCTATCGTTGTAGCGCCTTGGTTAGAGGGCGCGCTGCCACCACCACCTCCGCCACCCCCGCATGCAGCAAGAAGAGAAGAGAGCGAAAGGGCGAGTAAGGTATTGTTGATTTTCATAGCGCTATCTCCTATTGAGCTGAGAATATTTTGTTTGCTTGTGGGTTTTGATACCAATTGGTATCAGACTCACCGCTACTCGTGACCCAACTAGGGAACTGAGTGTAAGCATGTGAAATATCGACACGTTCAAGTGGATGCGTCCATTCGGTCGTCAAATTGAGGGCCCAAGGCATTTGGTTATCGGTTAAAAAGTAAAAGCTGCCATAGCTATTGTCATCGTGACTACCGAACAATCCGTTGTCCATCATGCTGGTGCCCGAATGGCTTTTTAAATGCGTTTGCCAAGTGATGCCTGGAGGCGATGGTAAGAAATCACCATGGTAGTAGTTCTCACTCGCGAAGATAAATGGGTCATAAGGGGCATCACCTATCGTATTTTTGGCGACTGGTGAGATAAAGGTTACGTCTAACTGATAGTTAAGGGCTTCATCTGCTTGTCCCGTACAACTGGCTTGTGTGCGATAGAAGTTACAAGTTTCATCTAAAACACCAAGGTTGGTGAGAGCGTCGCGTAAATCGGGCTCTATCACTAGAACGGCTTCATCTTCTGAGGTTTGTATAACTTGGTAATCAACAGCAGCGCCATTCCGAGTCAATGAGACACTGTCGAGGTTACTGCGATCGACGCCAGGAAGGTGCAGAGCAAAGCCATTGTGATATCCTGCTCCCATTGCTTTGAGGTGGTAGTTGGCACTAAAGCTTTTCAACTCCCTCTGGCCGTTTAAGGTTTCTGTAATGCGATATTTGAACACCACATCATTAAAGTCGTAGTCGCCCATCAATGGCCAGCGATCTTCAAACGCGAGTGTTGCATAGCTATTGGATGAAGGGTAAACAGAGGTAGTCGTTGCTTCAGCGTCGTTGTTTTGCACCAGAATTTCATACTTAGCGTCTGTTGTTCCATCACTATTCACCCCATCGATCGCGGTAAACGGGGTCACCTCTACAGTGAACAACAAATCATTAAAATCATTGTCGCCGTTAGGGCGATAGATATCTTCGAAGGCGAGGACCAAAAAGTCGTTCGTAGTGTCTAGAAAAGCCACATTATGGCGACGATTTAACGAAGTGGATTCGGGATTAAGATCAGGGTTGCTATAAAAAGGTGAATTCCAGTAACCCAAACTGGCGATGGTATTGTAACTGCCGCTATATCCCCAACCATTAGGAATGATGAAGAAGGCGAGTGTCTGGCCTGCCGTCAGTTCAATGTTGAGATCCAATGTGTCGCCCTCACTCATTTCCCCATCTGGAGCTTTGGAAGTGTTGGGAAAAATAACAACATGGGCATCGATTAGATCTTTGTCAGTCGGTGGAGAATTGGTGTCGTAAACGAAATAACCAAGGGTATTTCGATAGCCGGCACCTTCGTTCAGAAACGTCACCTTAGCCGTTGCATGGTCAGCACCTTGCAGTTCATCGTCAATATCAATACTGGAGTATTTATTGGCAGAGATGAACTGTGGATTGACAGTTTGCCCTTCAGGTAACAGGCTGTAAATGTTACTGAGTGTATCGCTTGGCATTTGCTCAGCTCGTGAATAGACATCGCTGGCTTTGCCTTTGTAACTGTAGTTGCTTGCACTGCTTCCTGACTCGAACTGCATGTCGGCGGTCGTGAGCGCGAAACTCGGTGTCGCTGACCCCAGAAGTGAAAGCGCGATTATCGATTTTTTATGCATATTCTTTTCTCCCTGTTGCGCTAACAACAGATAGAGCAAAGAATGTTCCAATATTTTATTTATTAAATATCAGCCGCTTAGGGTTTGATTGGCCAGTGGGGTTATTTTGAGAAGAGATATGACAATCGAAATGAGAATGGGTGCTCTAGAAATAAAATGCTCCGCATTAAGCGGAGCATAGTAAACTTTGTCGTTGGCTTAGATACTCATCTCACCACGCAGTACTTGCTGCATTTTAACTTTAACTTGTTCGTAAGACAGGTTTTGACTGAGTAAGAAGTGCAGTTTAGCGAGTGCGGCTTCAGGAGTCATATCATAACCACTGATAACACCTGCTTCAGCCAGCGCACAGCCCGTGGCATAGCCACCCATATTGACTTTGCCAGCCAAACATTGGGTTAGGTTAACGACAATGACCCCGCGCTCAGAAGCGTCCTTCAAATGAGCTAACAGCTCTGGGTTCTGCGGAGCATTCCCAACACCAAAAGTCAGTAAAATCATTGCGTTGACAGGTTGCAGCAGGGTGTTACGGATCACTTCATGGGAGATACCCGGGTACATGGTGATCACACCGATTGGTTGTGGCGTGATGTCATGAACGTGGAACTCACCCTCAGGCGTTTGGTCAACCTTGATCTCATTGCTGATCTGGATGTTGATGCCAGCTTCCAGCAGAGGAGGTAGATTTGGCGAGGTAAACGCATTGAAGCCATCAGCATGTGACTTGGTGCTTCGATTCCCGCGCATCAATTTATTATTGAAGAACAAGGTCACTTCATTGATCGGGTAATTGGCTGCGATATGTAGCGCATTTAGCAAATTAGCCTGACCATCTGAGCGAAGCTCTGCCAGTGGAATTTGCGAACCTGTAACGATAACCGGCTTACCTAGATTTTCTAGCATGAAAGACAGGGCTGATGCGGTATATGCCATGGTATCGGTACCATGCAAAATAACAAAGCCGTCGTATTTGTCGTAGTTGGCACGGATATCGTCGGCGATCTGCTGCCAATCTTTCGGTGTCATGTCTGACGAGTCGATCAGCGGGTCGTATTCATGAATGGTAAATTCTGGCATCTCTGGGCGGTGGAATTCAGGCATGCTAGCCAGTTGTTTTTCCATAAATCCAGCGACAGGAACGTAACCGTGATCATGCGACTTCTGCATACCAATGGTGCCGCCAGTGTAAGCGATATAGATATGTTTTCTTGCCATTGTTTCGAAACCAGTGTTTATAGGGGGAACAGAGCGGGGGATTATATATCAATCGAGGCCAATAAAAAGGGGCATTCCCCACAGGAACACCCCAAATTCGAGTCTAGTAAAGCCCTTCGCTGACAAAGGTGACTTAGCCAACGAGAGGATGGTTACTTATTGGACTAAGCAGTTTAAACAAAAGGCATAGTGACCTTTTGGATCATTAAAGCTCTGCAACATATCTGCGTCCGCTGCCACTTGCTGTGCGATAGGCTGAAGTGCAGCAGGCAGGTAGGCGGAGACATCAACACCCAGTGATATCTTCACTTGATTCATGATGTTCTGGATAAACTGCTGCGCAGGGCTGAGTGGTTCTTCAACCCAGTACAGGTTGTAGTCTGTTAGCTCTGCAAGCTCCGCGGCAAGTTTCACGGCGTCATCAAAATCACCGATATTATCCACCAAGCCTAGGTTTAGCGCATCTTGACCGGTCCATACGCGGCCCTGAGCAATATTATCCATTTGTGCCGCTGGAATCTCACGGCTGCTGCTCACTAAATCCGTGAAGCGCTTGTAGCCATGCTCAATACCTAATTGAAATGCTTCTGCAGCGCCCTCGGTTAAGCCTGTAGTCACTCCGACACCAGAAAACGGCGTAGTACCCACACCATCGGTATAGACACCGAGTTCATTAAGGCCTTTTTCAAAGGTTGTGATGACACTAAAGATGCCGATTGAGCCAGTCAATGTGGTTGGCTGAGCAACAATGCGATCAGCACTGGTCGAAATCCAATAGCCTCCGGAGGCAGCTACGCTCGACATTGAGGCGACAACTGGCTTACCGGCTTCTTTGAGAGCGAGGATCTCATTTCGAATCACTTCAGAGGCGAATGCGCTGCCCCCAGGGCTATCGACGCGAAGTACCACCGCTTTTACTTTGTCATCATTGCGAGCTTGACGGAGTAGTGCGGCAACAGTGTCTCCACCGACGGTCCCGCGTGGTTGGTTACCGTCCATGATGGCACCACTGGCAACGACAATGGCGACATCGTCTGCAGCGGTGTTGAACCTAGCTGCCATGGTTGGCTGATAGTCGTAGTAATCGATATAGTTGTAGCTGTCTTCTCCGTTGCTACCAAAAACATCAATCATTTCTGTACGCACTTGCTGACGAGTCGCAAGTTGATCAACCAAACCAATATTGAGAGAAAGTGCAGCAAGATCGCCGTTGTTTTCTTTTAGCAAGGCGAGAAACTGTTCCATGCTGAGATTGAGTGTGTCCGTCGAGATTTGGCGGTTAGCAGCGATATCGTCGGTAAATGCTCCCCAAAGCTGCCCTAGCCAACGAGATGCGGACTCTTTGGCTTCTGCTGACATATCGTCGCGAACGAAAGGTTCGATAGCCGATTTATAGGTTCCGACTCGAAACACATGCGTGTTAACGTTAAGTTTTTCTAGCAAAGTTTTGTAGTACAGCGAATACGCACTGTAACCTTTTAGCATCACTGCACCATCCGGAGCGAGATACACTTTGTCCGCATAGCTGGCGAGGTAGTATTGACTCTGGTTGTAGAAATCACCCACGGCGTAAACCGGCTTACCTGACGCTTTGAATTCATTCAGTGCTTTAGCAATATAGCGCAACTTGGTGAGATTGGTTTCAGGTAGATCACCTAACGCCAAGACGAGGCCACTGACATTTTCATCATCCTTCGCGTAACGAAGCGTATCGACGATGTCGTACAAGACGTTTTCGCGCGGTAAATCTTGGCCTAATAAAGAACCAGTAAAAGAGTCCATTGGGTTAATGTAGTTTGGTTGCTCCACGATCGGCCCTGAAAGATTAAGGATGAGCGCCGACTTTGTTGGTACTGAAGGAGCTTCGCTTTCAGCATGGAAATAAACGAAGTAGATGATCGCTATCGAGGCTAGAAAGAAAAGGTTTGTGAGGGCAAGTCGTACAAAGGTGATCAGTTTCCAAATCCCTTTGAAGAACAGGCCGATAAACTTAATTAGTTTTTTCATTTAATCTCCGCTGCTGCGCAAGCAGGTAAAGGCTTATTCGCTGTAAGACCTTATTATTCCAGAAAAGTTACATCCTACTTAAACTAGTATACCCAAACAACCGTAAGATTGATCGGTGTTACAAAAATGTAAACGCTTGTTTGATTTATATTACGGCAATGTTTATTCTGGTCAGACCAGAATAATTAAATGGAAGTGATGTCCGCCATGTACCCAAATCTACTACAGCCGTTAGACCTAGGATTTACCCAGATCAGAAACCGAGTGTTGATGGGCTCAATGCACACGGGCCTAGAAGAGCACAAAGAAGGCCTGGGCAAACTTGCTGCTTTTTACGCAGAACGAGCAAAAGGCGGTGTCGGCCTAATCGTTACAGGGGGTTTCTCACCGAATCTACGTGGGCGACTGCATCCTTTCAGTGCTGAGTTTAGCAAATCTAAACATGCTAAAGCGCATAAAGTGGTCACCGATGCGGTACATGAGCATGGTGGAAAAATCGCATTGCAGCTGTTACACGCTGGCCGTTATGCGATGCATCCTTTCGCGCAAAGCGCTTCGTCTATTAAAGCGCCCATTGCTCGATTTGCTCCCAGCGAGATGAGCGTTCGCCAAATCAAGAAAACAATCGATGCGTTTGCTAACAGTGCAGCCCTTGCTCAACAAGCAGGTTATGACGGTGTAGAAGTCATGGGCTCAGAAGGCTACTTGATTAACCAATTCATTTGTAAGCGAACCAATATGCGCTATGACGATTGGGGTGGCAGTTACGAAAATCGTATGCGTTTTCCGTTAGAAATCGTCAAATCGATACGTCAAGCGGTAGGCGAGAAGTTCATCATCATCTTCCGTCTCTCAATGCTTGATTTGGTCGAAGAGGGCAGTACGTTTGACGAAGTGATCGCTTTGGCGAAAGAGCTCGAAAAAGCAGGCGTAACTATCATCAATACGGGGATTGGATGGCATGAAGCTCGTATACCCACGATTGCGACTCAGGTGCCACGCGGCGCCTTTACTTGGGTTACGGAGAAAGTGCGACCTCACGTTAGTGTGCCGATTGTTACCTGTAATCGCATCAATACGCCAGAAGAAGCTGAGAAGATTCTGTCCAGTGGTCATGCTGACATGGTTTCAATGGCTCGGCCTTTCCTAGCTGACCCTCATTTTGTTATTAAGGCGGAGAACAACCAGTCTCAGTTAATCAATACCTGTATCGGCTGCAACCAAGCGTGTCTAGACAATGTGTTTAAAGGTAAACGAGCAAGTTGCTTAGTTAACCCATTGGCGTGTAGAGAAGACGAACTGACGATCACTGTGACCGATACTCCAAAGAACATTGCGGTAGTCGGCGCAGGACCTGCGGGTCTTTCTTGTGCCACAACGTTGGCTAAACGAGGTCATCATGTTGACCTGTTTGAGAAGAACGATCGCATTGGTGGTCAGTTCCGCTTGGCGATGCAGATACCGGGGAAAGAGGAGTTCCGTGAAACCATCCGTTACTTCGCTAACCAAATAGATGAAACTGGCGTTAAGCTGCATCTGGAAACCGAGGCCAATTTTGATTTGCTGGGCGAGTACGATGAAGTCGTTATGGCGTCAGGTGTTGAGCCGCGCAAAGTAAACATTGATGGCATCGACAACCCTGAGAAGGTCGTGGATTACCAAACCTTAATCAAAGAAAAAACGTTTGTGGGTAACAAGGTTGCCATCGTAGGTGCGGGGGGTATTGGTGTTGACGTGGCTACCATGCTTACTGAGCCTCAAGGCCATAACCTTGATGATTGGTTACATGAGTGGGGGATCGATAAAGAGATCAGCCATCCGGGTGGTTTGTATCCTTATCCAGACTCATTAAGTGATAAAGAGGTATGGGTATTGCAACGTCGCCAAGGTCGTGTTGGTAAAGGACCGGGGAAAACGACAGGTTGGATACACAAACGAACCTTGGAGAAACGCGGTGTCAATCTAGTCGGTGGCGTTAGCTACGACAAAATCGACGATAACGGCCTGCACATCTCAGCCAACGGTGAACAGAAGTTGATTGAGGCTGATAAAGTGATCATTTGTGCGGGACAAGAATCGGTCAGACCGTTCGAAGATAAATGGCAACAGCTCGGTGATAAGCTCCATATTATCGGCGGTGCAGATTATGCGGGTGAGCTCGACGCGGTTCGAGCCATTCGACAAGGTGTAGAACTCGCCACTAAGCTATAAACAAAAAAAG
>NZ_AEVT01000073.1 GCF_000189275.1 Vibrio sinaloensis DSM 21326
TACAACTTTCCAACTCTGCTAAGTTCGATATCTTCTCTAGCTCCAGTGAATGATGTCGCTCATTCAATCCGACCAAATGGATGGTTTTAACGCCAGCCCTTACCCCCGCTTCTAGCCCTTTAGGCGTGTCATCAACATACAGGCATTCATCTAATCTAAAGCCCATATTCATGGCGCTATACATCACTAAGTCAGGCTCTGGCTTCCAGCTATTCGTGTCAAAAGCTGAAAATATCTTACCTTCAAAATGAGGAAGTAAACCAGTGAGCCGAAGGGAGTGCTCAATCTTACTCCGTGGCCCATTCGACGCAACGCAATACTCAATTCCTTTGCTTTTCAGCGAATCGAGTAGTTCGAATACACCTTCCATTGGCTTGAGTTGTTGATCAAACAACTGATCTAAATACTCTCTATACAAGGGTTCAAGTTTGTCGATAGAGACCTTTACCCCTAATCGTTGACGAGTTTGGGCGAGGATATCAGCGAGCTTGCCGCCTTCAAAATGGCTCATGGCATCCTCTATTGAGAGGTTAGAGCCAAAATCGCTAAATACTTTGCACAAGGCTTCACAGCACAGACGTTCGCTATCGATCAAGGTACCGTCACAATCAAAAATAACGCATTTAATTTGAGGCTTTGTCATTGTTATCACCTTCTTAATTCGCCTCGAGAAATATTATGCAACTTAAGTCGGTTTCGCATGACTAGCTTAACAGATTGATCATTCGCCGAAGTTTAAATACAAAAACTCTCGCGCAAATCACCTTTTAGCCTAAGTACAACTGACACATTATCAACTAGCAATTGAGAACGGTGATTCAATGTGATCTGGATAATGTCGACGAATCTCTACAAACTCATCAAGGTGGCGAAGTAACAGCTCCGTCAACTCAGGGTCAAACTGTTGACCGGACTGTTCACGAAAGAGTTCCATCACTTGTTCTAAAGACCAAGCGCGTTTGTAACAACGCACACTCAGTAAAGCATCAAACACATCTGCGATAGCGGTAATCCGAGCAAAGATATGTATTTTTTCACCGGCAATGCCATCAGGATAGCCATTGCCGTCCCACTTTTCGTGATGTTGAAGGGCAACGATCGCAGCAAGCTGAAAGATCTCCCCTTTCGAGCTACTGAGCAACTTGTGCCCTGTATGAGTGTGGGTTTGCATAATCGCCCACTCATCAGGTGTGAGTTTGCCTGGTTTATCTAGAATCGTTTCTGGAATAGCAATTTTGCCCACATCATGCATCGGGCTGATAATTTCGAGCATTTCTACTTCGCGGTGGCTTAGGCCATAAAGTTTTGCCAAATGCGCGGAGAGTTTCGCAACGCGCTTAACGTGATTGCCGGTTTCGCCCGAGCGAGTCTCAATCGCTTCACCCAGCACGTGAATCATCTGCTTTTGCACATCTAGCGTTTTTCTTTGTAACGCGACAATCTTACGGTTCTTATCGTTAAGTTCTCTTTTTTGACGAATGGTTCGCGACTGACTCACAATAACAATCGACAGACACACAAACGATAACATTGAGTAACCAATCGTATGCAAGTTTTCTTTGAGTTCGCTCTCTGGTTCGTTGAGTACAAGCACAGGCCCTGTCAGTTCGTCCAGATTCAGCGCATGCCGCTCAATCGCTTGGTAATCGACAACGGCCCTCTTTCCACCCTGCACAATTAATGGTGAGTCAAAAGTAAGGCCAAGAAGATGGGCCAACTCGACCACCATACGCTGACCGATTTGTTCCGAGCGATTAACATAGCCTCCAACCACTCCGCCAGTAATATAAAATTCCCAGAAAACGAAAATCGGGGCACTGGTACTTTGTGCCAGGCGGCTAGCTATCGCCTCGTAGCTGTGGAAAGTACCAGAGTCCAATTCCGTGTTGTAATGAGACAAGATGATCGCATCACTCGACGAAACTTTAGCTAATGTATTGGCCGTCTCTTGAAGCGTTTGATTTTCAATAACCGTGAGGGGAATATCCGCAAGTTCGCTGTTTTGCAGCTCCTCGACAAACGACTCTCTCACGAGGCCAGCCGTGTGGCTATCGTCAGTGACAAAATAAAGGTTGGATAACTGCGGCCTTAACGCTGAAATCATCGCCAACGTTCCCTGCAAATCGTCGCGCTCGTAAAGAATTTTTGAGATCGACGGGGCCGTATTTAAGCGCGCTGATAAGTCATTAATACCACCAGCAACTATAGGCACCCGTGCGATAGGGCTGTTTTGCCACTGGTTCACCATATTTAGAGCGTTATCATCGGTAATCAAAACACCATCAAAGACAACATCTTGATACTTCACTGAGTAATATCGTTGGAACTCTCTCAGATAGTTCGCCGACCTTAGACGCTTGGTATCAAGATACTCTAAGGAGAACTTAACGGGCTGATTTAACTGGGCTGCAGCGGCCTCAATACCGCGTTGGAAATCGGAAGTCCAATGGTAGGAAGGTTCATAAGAGTGAAGAACCAAAATATGCTTAGCTTGCCATTCTGCGGAGAAGACTTTAACCGAAGATAGCGCGCAGAACAGGATAAGAAACAGACGACGTAACAGCAAAATATCATATTCAGGTCTTTAATTAAGATGCTGAATTATATCATCACCATCAAGCAGAATTGTCTCTAATATTAGAATTCTAGATAAATGTCACTGTATTCATTTGGGTTTACATCCAACTTGTTGAGTAAGCCTTTCGTAAAGCTTTGAATTTCTGTCTCTTCTTGGTGCTTCACGGCCAAATCAGAGAGTAAAATTTGACCATCAATCTGAGTTACAATAGCAGCAGCTGAAGGCTCGCCCTGTTTGAAACCGACGTATAGCTCACAAGGTTCGGAGTAAATAATCTGCGTTAGGTATTCAACAACAAGTTCTTGCTCTTCCTGCTTTTCCCACCGCTGAGATTGAAGCAGTGCAAACATCACCGTCAGTCGATGAAAATCCACCAAATAAATCTCATCCTGATGATACATGGTCTGCGCATCAGCAACAGCCTCTAGAGGCTTGCAGTGCTTGGTTTTAGCATCATTAAGATACAGTTTGCGGCCAGCTAAACTTTCAGGAGTTGGGTACTTTACATCTACATGTTGGGAAAGCCACTGATTCTTTACATCAACGATAGAAAGGTTTGATTCGGACATGTCACTATTTGGCGGATGGTTTTCCGTCAGCTTATCGGTAACCCTCAGTGTTCTCAAGTGTTTTCTATAACTATTCAGTATGTAACTGAAAAGCAGATATGCTAACCTTGGCAAGTGGATTTTTACGCGATTAAAGGAATAAGTTCATCGTCCCTTAGCATTCAGCTTTCATTCGGCGGTTGTTAAGAACTCATAGACCGCTTCGTTGGACTTGGACTACTCATAAACGATAACAACAAAGGCTCTCAGATGAAGAAAATACTGTTGGCAGCCGCTATCGCGGCATCTGTGGTTGGCTGTTCAGATAACGAAGTTGGTGACGTAGGCTTAGGCTGGTTCACTCTAAAAGACATTAAAGTTAGTAGCTTAGTCGATGATGAAGTGCCAGGCGTCACCTGCCATATCGCCTCTATTGAAGCGGACTTAAGTTTAGCGGATCCAAGTGACAGCTCTATTTCTTGTCGTCAAACTGGCGAAATCACACCAGAAATGATCGCTCATATTGATAAAAGTAAATCTGGTGAAGTCGTTTTCCAAAAGTCGAAAAGTATCTTTTTCAAAACGATGAAAGTACGACGCATTTTTGATCCAGAGAATCAAACTCTGCTTTATCTTTCATACACAACTAAAGAGACAGAAGGCAGCTTTAAGCACAGCTTATCGACCGTGCCTTTATGGGGCACCAAAGCTTACGGCGCATACACAGCAGAAAAATAACCTTCCAATACAATGGGCAGAGGATTTCTCTTCTGCCCATTGGCTTTGAACACTACACACCCAGTATCTCTAGGAAGGCTCCGCAATAGGCTAAACCGCCGCGTGTTTGGCTCTGTAATTGCTCAAGCCAAACAGACCTATCACTACCACGACAAACGGCAGAACATACAGGTTCATCGCCTCCCAACCTACGGTCGATTCTAACCACCCAGATAACAGTGCCGTCACCGTGACGCAACTGAACACAAAGAACTCATTAAACGCCTGTGCTTTGGATTTATTGCGCGCTAGATAAGACTGGCTAAAGAGGCCCGTTGCGGCAATGAACATAAAGTTCCACCCGACGCCGAGCACAATCAAAGCCACAGAAAAATGCCAAATCGACTGACCATGAATGTTGATCGCAATACAAAGGACGAACAAGATGGCGCCAGTCAATATCATTTTCTGAGCCCCGAAACGTTCAACTAAACGTCCAGTGAAAAACGCAGGAACAAACATACCCAATACGTGCCACTCAATCACTCCAGCGGCTTTTTCAAAATCAAAACCGCAGCCTATCATTGCCAAGGGAGTCGCTGTCATTAAGATGTTCATCACCGCATAAGCCACCATAGCGGCGAATACCGCCAGCATAAAATTAGGCGCCGATACGATCTCTCTGATTGAGTCCGCTTTGACTTGCTTATCTTTATGATTGCCCTTAGGGAACTGGATCGTCTGCAACAGACACAGCGCCAGAATATTAAGCGCAATCAGAGCCATAAACGCACCAACATACAGCCCATCGTTAGACCACTGCTGTGAATAGACAGCCAGATTAGGCCCTAATATCGCTGCCAGCACGCCACCTGCCATAGAGATAGAAATGGCTCTATGTCTTGCATGCTCTTCGCATACTTCAATCGCAGCAAAACGATATAAAGTACCGAAGCCTATGCCAATTCCCAGTAGAAAGGTACCTGCGCAAAATAGAGTAAACAGCTGCTGCGACAGAGCAAACGTCGCTATCGCCGCACCACTTATGCCGATAACGTTACCTAAGCTGAAGCCGACGCGTCGACCTAGGCGTCCCATGATTAAGGAAGCAGGTATAGTGGCAGACATCAATCCTAAGAACTGCAACGCTACAGGTAAAGTAATCAAACTTGGGTTAGGCGCAAGGGTTTTGCCAACCAAGCCAATCACGGAAATTAGCAATATATTGCCAGTCATCAATAGCGCTTGGCAGACAGATAATAACCAAACATTTCGATTCATCGTAAAGCTTCTCTTACTGCTGCTTCTACATGAATGGTGACTGTATCAAACAGTGGAACCGAACAATCCGTTTGCTCGACAAGTAGACCTATCTCTGTACAGCCTAGAATGACCCCTTGAGCACCGTTCATGGCAAGCTCCTCCATAATGACTCGGTAATCGTCTTTTGAACGGCTTTGAATTATCCCCATGCACAACTCATCGTAAATGACATCATGTACCAACTTACGTTGAACACCATTCGGTACAATCACTTCAATGCCAAATTTATCGGTCAAACGCTGTTTGTAAAACTCTTGTTCCATGGTAAATGCCGTACCTAGTAGCGCGACTTTCGTTATCCCTTGCTTATGCAGTTCCTCTCCAGTGGTATCCGCAATGTGCAGCAAAGGGATCGAGACCGAGGCCTCTACTTGTTTGGCCACCTTGTGCATGGTATTTGTCGCAATGAGAAAAAAGTCTGCCCCTGCATTTTCTAGTGATTGGGCAGCGTTAATCAGAATTTCTGCCGTCTTATCCCACTCTCCATCGCGTTGCATTTGTTCAATTTCCGCAAAGTTGACGCTATTAATGATCACTTTTGCTGAGTTGTGGCCTCCGAGAGCCCGCTTAACCCCCTGATTAAGTCCTTGGTAATAGCTCACTGTCGATTCCCAACTCATCCCACCAATTACGCCAACTGTTTTCATTGTTATCTTCTCCTAACCTTATTAACACCAATTAAACAAATTCATGCTGACATTACAAATGAAAATGATCCGCTCTGCATCTGGACTTGTTTTAATCAATCTGCACAACCAAAAAAGCCCCAACATTCAGTTGGGGCTCTTAGTTTACTTGCTAGCGACTTACTCTTTTACCGGAAGCACTTGCTTAACATATTGACCAGGGGCTTGTCCGATAACCGGGAAATCGTCATTACCGACCTCAAAAGGCTCAACGGTCTCTTCAGGATTAAAGCCTAGTAACCATTGGTTCCAATGAGTCCACCAAGATCCTTCACTATGATTCGCATTGGATAGCCATTCATCAGCGTTGTCATCTAGGTTATCGTTGGTCCAGTAGCCATACTTACCTTTCGCAGGGTGGTTAACAATACCGGCAATATGGCCTGACTCACCAAGAACGAAGGTCTTATTGCCACCGACATTGAGTGCCCCTCGGTATGTTCCTTGCCACAGGGCAATATGATCTTCCTTAGCAGAGACAAAGTAAGTTGGAATCTTAATCTTGTTGAGGTCGATCCACACACCGCCAATTTTCACACCCTTGTCTTGCACCAATTTATTGTTCAAATACAGTTCTCGTAACAAGAAGTTATGGCTTGCGGCTGACACGTTAGTGCTGTCGCTGTTCCAGTACAACAAGTCGAAATCTACCGGGCTATTGCCTTTTAGGTAGTTGTCTACGTAGTAATTCCAATACAGACTGTTTTCTCGCAGTAGGCTAAACGTCACACTCAAAGAGCGTCCATCCATGTACCCTTTGGCATCGTTTTGCAACGTAATGGCATCGATGATGGTGTCATTGATGTAGGCACCTACTTCTCCAGGTTGAGAGAAATCAAGCAAAGTTGTAAAGAAGGTCGCACTCTTGATGCGCTTCTTCATTCGCTTAGCCGCATAGTAGGCAATGGTACTCGCCAGTACGGTACCACCAATACAATAACCTGCTGCATTAATCTGCTCTTGACCTGTAATTGATTCAATCGCAGTAACAGCTTTGGCAACCCCTTCGGTAACATAGTCGCCAAACTCTACATCTCGCTGTTCGGCACCCGGATTACGCCAAGAAATCATAAACACGGCGTGGCCCTGCTCCAATAACCAGCGAACCATAGAGTTCTTTTCACGTAGGTCAAGAATATAGTACTTGTTGATAAACGGAGGCACGATCAACAAAGGCACCGCGTTAACTTGCTTGGTCAAAGGGCGATATTGAATAAGTTCGAACAGTTCATTTTGATAAACCACTTCGCCAGCGGTGTTAGCAACATCATCACCTATCCTAAAGGCATTGTTGTTCGTCATACGAATCTTTAGGATATCCGCACTTGATTCCAAGTCGGCTTTGAGTTGGTCTAACCCAGTTAACAAGTTCTCACCGTTCTGCTCTAACGTAAGCTTAAGCAGCTCCGGGTTCGTCGCAATAAAGTTACTCGGTGATAATGCATTAATCGCTTGGCGAGAGAAAAAGCTAATACGCTCTTTGCTTTTCTCGTCCAGCCCTTCGATGCTGTCGATGGTTTGCAAATAAGTTTTACTAAACAACAAATAAGACTGCTTAATGAAGTTGTAAAATACATCTTGCTGCCATTCTTCATTAGCAAAGCGTTTGTCTCCACGCTCGGGTTCAACGACATTTTCGCTGTTCCCCGCCAACGCGACATTTTGCCAAATTTGAAGTTGCTGTTGCCACCATTCTGCTTGAATTTGTAACAAAGCTGCAGGTTGATTTGCGGCACTTTCAAATAGCTTGGCCGTGTCTTCCAGATTGACTTCCTGCATGGCTTTGTTGAGAGGTGAGTTTGCGGCTGCCCTGCTCTGTTCTAGATCTGCCCACCATTTTTGATTGGTTTCTTGGAGCTTAACAAGGTAGTCCGAAAAGAAGTTTTGATACATAGTATTACTCCTAAGATCGGAAAAAAGCCGCCTAAAGAGGCGGCAATAATGCACAGTGTTATGCAGGAGTCACTGTCTTAAGGTTTTCCGAAGTAAGTTGTTCTACATCTTCTTTAAACTCTTTTGCGATTGACTGTAGCTTGTTGCTATCGTCCATCATCTGTTGAGAAAGCTTAGTTAGCGCGCCAAGTTGCTGACTGTTAAACGCTGTTAGCGAAGTCACATCTTTGATTTCACTTGCCGCTTTCATCTGCGTCAAACCCATCTCGCTGTACGTACGGATTGCGTTAAGTTGCAGTTCAGTTAGTACCTCTACGTTTTTAGTCACAAGCTTGTTGAACTTAACGTATGGTTCTAGGCCTTTTTCAGTTTGATCAGTAAAAGTTTTGAAAAAATCGGTATACATGAGTATTACTCCTGAGTTAATTCCATTTAAATAGCGAATTCAGTTCACTTAACCTATGGCTAAGCAATTGATTTAATTACAACAGCAGTGCCCATTCCACCACCTACACAAAGAGAGGCCACACCATATTGACCTTTACTTCGGTTAAGTTCGTGAATCAGCGAAACTAAAATACGATTACCCGATGCCCCTAGAGGGTGGCCCAAAGCAATCGCCCCTCCGTTGACATTGGCTTTATCGAATATTGAAGAAACAGAAACGTTTTGCTCTTGAGCCAGTTTATGAATAACGCCTAGTGCTTGAGCCGCGAAAGCTTCATTAAGCTCATAGAGGTCAATATCTTGAGTCGAAAGATCCGCTTTGACCAAAGCGTTTGAGACGGCTTCGACAGGCCCCAGCCCCATAATTTGTGGGTCTAAACCAGACTGCGCGTAGCTAACCAGCTCAGCAATTGGTTGAAGACCAAATTCTTCAACTGCCGATTCGCTGGCTACGATAACGGCACTTGCCCCATCATTGATGCCCGATGCATTACCTGCTGTCACAGTACCTTCGCGGTCAAACGCTGGGCGTAGCTTCTCAAGACCGCTTAGCGTTGCATTTGCCTTTGGATATTCGTCAGTATCAAAGACGATCGTTTCTCGACGTTTTTTCACATCAACGGGGACTATCTCATCTTTGAATTTACCCGCTTCGATAGCCGCAACCGCTTTCATTTGGCTCGCCAACGCGTATTCGTCCTGTTGTTCACGACCAATACCCACCTCACGAGCAACGTTCTCGGCCGTTACGCCCATGTGGTACTGGTTAAAGACATCCGTTAGACCATCGTTGATCAACAGATCGGTCAATGTCATGTTGCCCATCTTGTGACCATCTCGCACACTGCCAGAGACTGTGAACGGGATTTGTGACATCACTTCCACCCCCGCCGCGACAACAATAGAAGCATCGCCCGCTTTGATGTGACTGGCGGCATCCATTACCGTCTTCATACCGCTGCCGCACACCATGTTCAGTGTGTAGGCAGGTACTGTTTCTGGAATACCTGCGTATATTGCAGCCTGACGACCAACACTCATGCCTTGGCCTGCGCCGATAACGTTGCCGACAATCACTTCATCAACAATTTCAGGTCTTACTCCGCCTTCTGTTAAAGCGGCTTTTATCGCGATTGAAGCTAAGTTGCCTGCGCTGATGTCTTTTAAAGTTCCGCCAAAAGCACCAATAGGTGTACGTTTCGCAGCAACTAGATAAACTTTTTCCATGACTCTCTCCTTAATGCATGTATAAGCCGCCGTTTACAGAAAGCGTTTCGCCGGTGATATAAGCACCTGCATCGCTTACTAAGAAAGAAACTGACTGAGCAATTTCTTCCGGCTTGGCCAAACGTTGCATTGGGATTTGAGACTTGATTGCATCAAGCACCTCTGGCTTCATTTTCTCTACCATTGGTGTACCCGTGTAACCCGGAGCAATCACGTTTACCGTAACTCCGCTTCGTGCACCTTCAGCCGCTAAGGCCTTAGAGAATCCGATCATGCCCGCTTTCGCTGCAGAGTAGTTTGTTTGTCCAAACTGCCCTTTTAAGCCGTTCACAGAAGAGATATTGATGATACGTCCACCGCCTTTTTCGCACATTGCAGCAAAGACAGGCTGAGTCACATTGAAGAGACTGTTTAAGTTAGTGTCGATAACCTCTTTCCAAGCATCGACAGACATTTTTTTGAATACACCATCGCGAGTGATGCCCGCGTTGTTTACAACCACATCGACCGTGCCTTCTTCTTCGAGCAGGAGTGCTAGTCGCTCGGCACATTGTTGGGTGTCCGTCACATCCAACTCAAACAATCTGACTTGCTCTTGAGTAAAACCTTTCTCATCGAACCACTCTTTTGCGCAGTCATATTTACCCGTAAAATAGGTCGCGATAACACGATAGCCATCTTCGACTAATTGAGAAGAAATAGCAGAACCAATTCCGCCTTTTGATCCAGTGATCAAAGCGATCTTTTTCATTAAGAGACTCCATTCTTAACAGCAAAGTGAATAAAAATTTTGCCATCGTCCGGTGCCTTAAATAAGCACCAACCAACGTTGTATAATATTTTTATCAAGAGAATTTCTCTCTTGTTCTATTTATTAAACCTAAACCCAAAATATTACAGTTCAAATAATTTCTGAATTTATGCGCATAAAGTTGAACAAAGTCTCATAAGGAATGAAATGTTATATACATGTTAATCCAATTTAAGTCATTGTTTCTAAATAAATAAAATTAACAACACTTTAATCAGTAGTTGCTAAAGTACTGTTTTGACGAAGTTTTTGTCATGAAACCGCTTTTGCATTGATGAATGTTGCATATAGGAGGGAGTGATTAATTTCGCCAATAATTGGTGGATTAATTTATGATTTTATTACTAGCTATTTCTACTTTGGTTTTAATATAGCTGGAATACAAACATTATTTAAAACAATATAATTACACTAAGTAATTGATTAAACTTTGGAATAAGCATGTGTTTTAATTTAAGACTAACGTCGAAGTGCTATTGTGATATTTAATTATAGTTTAATAACTCTATAAGTTTGCAAGAGACAAAAAAACCCAGTCAAAAGACTGGGCTTGGCTAATTCGAATCTCTATTCATTCCATGAAGTTATCCGGCAGTGGATGGTTTGATTCGGTAGAAAATGGCAAACAATACTGGCACAACAATAAGCGTGAGTACGGTAGCAAAGCCTAAGCCAGCCATGATTGTTATAGCCATTGAGCCAAAGAATGCGTCAAATACCAAAGGTATCATTCCAAGTATCGTTGTCAGTGCAGCCATACTGACAGGTCGAACACGAGATATTGCACTATCAAACACAGCATCATATGGATGTTTACCTGACGACAACTCAATGTTGATTTGATCGAGCAACACGATGCCGTTTTTCAAGATCATGCCGCTTAAACTCAATAACCCTAAGAAAGCGGTGAAACTAAAAGGCATATCCGTTGCTAGCAAACCAATCGAGACACCAATGATAGACAGAGGTACAGTGAACCAAATCACTAGCGGTTTTCTCAATGAGTTAAACAGCAGCATGGTAATAATGAACATCAACAAGTAGCCCATGGGTAGCGAGCCAAACAGAGCTTCCTGAGCATCTTTAGACGATTCATACTCACCACCCCAAGTAATTTCGTAACCTTCCGGCAGCGGAAGTGCTTCGATTTGCGGTTGAATACGAGCGAACAAACTCGCCGCGGTTTCATGACCTAACACGTCGTGGTCAGCCAACACCGTTAAAGTACGTTTGCGGTCACGACGTTGAATTAACGGCTCTTGCCATTCAAGCACAACGCCATCAATGACTTGTTCGACTGGAATGTATGTTTGTAGCGACGGACTCCAGATTTTAACATTCGCCATCGACTCAAAATCGACCCTCTCTTGCTCAGGAAGGCGAGCAATGATTGGTAGCATAGTGGTGCCGTCTCGAAGTAAACCTATTGGAGTACCACCAAACGCCATTTGCAGCGTATTGGACAGGTCCTCTTTCGAAATGCCTAAACGGCGGGCCTTAGATTCATTAAACTGAGGCACCAACTCCTTAGTTCTTTCACGCCAGTCATGACGAACGTTTCTCGCACCAGGATCCGCATTAAGGATATCTTCGACTTCTACCGCAATGTCACGCAGTGTTTGAGGATCCGGCCCCGTAATTCGAGCTTCAATTTTCGACGCCGGAGACGGTCCAAATTCCATCAACTTAAACTGGAAGGTTGGCTGAGCAAATTGAGTCGATAACTCTCGATCTAGCTCTTCAAGTAATACAAACATCGACTCACGGTCTGTTGTTCTCACTTGAATTTGAGAATACGCTTCGTAGCTTTTCTCTGGTTGATAGGTCAGCGCAAAACGTTGTAGTCCCTGCCCTGTCGTTGTTGTGACAAAGTCCACGCTCTCTTTGGAACGAATGAACTGCTCAACATCTTTAGTTTCTTCTAATGTCTCGCGAATGTCGGTGCCTTCAGGCATCCACATATCAACGTAAAACATTGGTGTGTTTGATGGCGGGAAAAACGACTGTTTAACCATGCCAAAGCCAACCACTGCGGCAACCAGCAAACCAACCATACTTGCGACGGTCAGCCAACGGAAACGCAGTGCAAGTTTTAGACTCGCGCCAAACACGGTAAACAAGACACCTTTGTATGGGTCAACTTCGACATCAGCATCATTGTTCTCTTCTTTGAGCAGTAAATTCGCCAAGAATGGCGTTAACGTCAGTGCCGTCACCCAGCTTAAGAATAGTGAGTAACACAGTACCCAGAACAATGAGCCCATAAACTCACCGGTTGCATCTTCCGACAAACCGATTGGCGCGAAGGCGGTAATTGCAATGACAGTGGCGCCTAATAGCGGCCATTGAGTTTGCTTAACGATATCAACCGCAGCTTGCAGACGAGTTTTGCCTTTCTTTAGTCCAACCAGTATCCCTTCCACTACCACGATGGCGTTATCAACCAGCATGCCTAATGCAATAATCAGCGCACCTAGAGAGATGCGGTGCAGCTCTACATCGTTTTGCTTCATCAAAATGAACGTACCAAATACCGTTAGAAGCAACACTAATCCTATGATCAAACCGCTTCGCAATCCCATTGCAAACAGCAACACGATAATTACGATACCAACCGCTTGACCAAGGCTAACAATAAAATCATCAACAGACTTATCGACTTCGGCGGATTGGTTGTAGAAATAGTTAATTTCTACACCAGCAGGTTTGATGCTTTCTAAGCTTTGCAGCTCTGCCTCAAGAGCTTTACCGACATCTACGACGTTAACACCAGCACCAAAAGAGATCGCAAGGTTAATTGCAGGTTTGCCATTGTAAGTCAGAACGTTAGAAGGTTTTTCTTGAATCCCGCGAGTAATCGTCGCCACATCTTTTAGACGAATCAAGTTCCCAGTATCGCGACCATGAATAATTAAATCTTCTAGCTCTTGCTCTGAGCTCATGGTTCCATTTGGGCGAATAGTCAGAGCTTGACCATTAACCATCACTTCGCCCGCAGACTGAACACTGTTTTGCTGGCTAAGCAAACCAACAACGGTGTTCATATCTAAGTTTAAGGCAGCAAGGCGTTCAAGTGACACTTCAACAAAAAGTTGCTCTTGTTGATCCCCTGCCACGGCAACTTTACCTACGCCATCGACCAGTTCAAGCTCACGGCTAAGGTAGTCTGCGTATCGTTTAAGCTCGATATAATCATAACCGTCTCCGGTGAGCATTAGCATAATGCCGTAAACGTCACCGAAATCGTCAATGATCTGGATTGAGCTAACACCGGTCGGTAAATTTGGCTGTAAATCGTTAATCTTTCGACGCATCTCATCCCAAATTTGCGGAAGCTCATCAGGACCATATTCCATCTCCATACTCACCATGATCTGCGACATCCCGTTGGAAGACGTCGAGGTGATCCTGTCGATGTAAGGTAACTTACGAATTTCTTTTTCTAATGGGTACGTCAGCTCTTCTTCCACTTCCTGTGATGTCGCACCAGGATAGGTAGAAATGATCATTGCATCTTTAATGGTAAAGGCGGGATCTTCCAGCCGACCAAGATCCATAAAAGAGGTGTATCCGCCGATAGCAAGAATAACCAGAAACAGCCAGCTGATGACCTTGTTTTTATTGAATACTCAGCAATGTTCACAGCTGGGCTCCTTTAATTTCCATTCCTTCACGAAGTTTGCGCAAGCTAGAGCTTACGAGTACATCACCCTGTTTAATGCCGCTTGATACCAGTGCACCTGTACCATTGATTTGATCAACATTGATCTCATAACGATGTGCTTTACCGCCTTCCAACTTCCACACGTAGAAATCTTGGCTAGATGCCCCCGCCTCTATCGCAGTCATCGGCAATTGAAACCCTTGAGCCATGTTGAGGCCAGCTTCAATTAAATCGACCGATACTTTCGCACTGGTGCCCGGCAGAACCGATTGATCGATCTGAGGCATAGATAACCAAAACTCATAGGTCTGGCTTTGGGGGTGAAGTTCGCTAGTGTGCTCTAGATAGGACATAGGGTAGCGACCTTGATGACCCGCAAAGGTAGCAACAGGCTGGTAACGCTCAGAACGTGTTTCAGGCTTTAGCATCGCCAAAACCGAATCAGAAACGCTAACCTTTACGTAAACATTATTGTCTTGGTAAATCGAGACGATGGTTTCGCCTGGAGTCACCGCTTCATGTTTTTTCTTTGTAACACTCGAAATAACGCCATCAAACGGCGCTTTCAATCGCGTGTAGCTCATACGAGACTGAGCAGAGCCAAGGTTTGCTTTAGCGAGCTTGTAACTTGCGCGTAATTCATCCAATTCTGCTTTAGAAATCATAGTATTTGCATGTAGCTCTTCACCACGTTTGAACTGTTTTAGCGCCAGTTCATAACGAGCTTGGGCATCCGATAAACCTTGGCGTAGTTTTGAGTCGTCTAGCATTGCGACGACCTGGCCCTTAGTGACACTGTCACCTTCTTGAACCATAATCCCGGCAAGTTCACCGTCTAATCGAAAGGCTAAAGGAGTCAGCTCTGCTGGCATAACCTGGCCATTAAAATTGCGATACTGGCTTTCAATAGGTGTCGATACTGTGTAAGTATCCACGACCATTGGGTTCTTTGTTCTATGTTCTGTCGCCGGTTTACACCCAGCAAGTGTTAGCATCGCAAGCCCTAGAGCACTGAGTTTAGTCAGCTTCATTAGATGCCTCCCTCTTTTTCCCACGCTTTAACTCTCTGTCCGGTGACTAGGCGATCGACACCCGCCTCGACAACGAGATCCCCGCTGTTCAAACCCGAAATGACTCGCCCTTGAGCATCAAACTCCACACGAACTTGACTAATGGTGCTGGTGTTTTGGTCAAATACGAACAACTCTCCGGCAAAGTCTGTTTTATTGAGCCATGCCGAATCAGCAATACGGATACCTTGGTTTTTGTCGCCATTTTGTAAGCGCACTTGCCCTGTCATACCCGGTAATAAATTCAAGTCAGCAGGACGTTCAATTGTCACGCTCGCGGTGTAGCTGTTTGTGTCTTGGTCAGGTTGTGTAGAAATTTCTTTGAATTGCGCCGGAATCACGACATTACGATGGCTATCCATAGTGACCGACAGCGGCGCATTTTCAATTTTGTTCAATCCGTTACGTTCGACATAACTCACCGGGACGGTAAACACAACGTCCATCACGTGGTTGTCGATGATGTTGAGAACGGGCTGGGAAGCGCCAACCACTTGGTGTTCTTTCGCAAACGTAATCGACACCACACCATCGAAAGGCGCGCTAATCTTGGTGTACTTCAAATCTGTCTGTGCTTGTTTCAGAGAAGCTTGAGCCGCTTTGAACTGCGTTTCACTTTGGTCAAATAGGTCTGCACTGATCAACTTTTTGGTAAACAGATGCTCAGCGCGTTCAAAGGCAGTTTTTGCCAAATCAAACTCAGCGGTGCGAGCATCTAGAGCCAGTTGATAATCAGTAGGATCAAGAGTGGCCAGTAGCTCCCCCTTTTTGACTATGCTGCCCATTTTTACGTGAAGCTGTTCAACCTCTCCTGAAACTTGGAAAGATAAAGCCGCACGCTCTGTAGCATCCATTTTTGCGATGAATGAGTCCTGTGCAAATGCGTGCACATCTGGAACTTCCACAAGCTTAACGGGAGTAACCACAGGGGTCACAATTTCTGAACTGGCTTTGTTACAACCAATTAATGCGCTGCCTAGTATCCCAACAGCAAGTATTTGAGCGACTGGCTTTATTCTGAATGTTGATTTGACCATAACCTGATCTCGTTCTAATTTTATTGCACAGACGTGCAGTATAGTTAAATCATCACTGAGTTCAATATTTATTTTCCATGTGTGCAGTAAAAATTTCTGGTATGATCAGCCTAACCGCCACGTTATTAATGAAATGTCCGTCTATATCTGGTAGAAATACGGCGTCACAAAAGATTGATAGAGATTATGGTAGAGAGAAAACAAGGTCGTCGAAGCGCGCAAGACGCAGAGAAGACAAAATGCGAAATTATGAAGGTCGCAACCGAGCTATTTTGTGAGCTTGGCTATGAACGTGTCTCGTTAAGAAACATCAGTGAAAAAGCCGGTGTTTCGCACAGTTTGATTCGCCACCATTTTGGAAGCAAAGAAAAAATCTGGTATGCAATTAGCGATGGTCTGCATAAGTACATGGAAAACTATATCCATGTCATTATCGACAACATGCCAAGAGATACGACTGCAAATGAAAAACTGTACCTATTCTCGGTACACTTGTTAGCTCATATGCTGACGTTTAAACAGCCTATCCAACTGATTGCCGATGCAGTAAGACAAGAAGACGCGCTGTTCGATTATTTCATCGATAACACGGGTGAAATCGAATCTTTGGTTAACCAAATTGCCGATGAATATAACCAAGCAAACCCTGAAACTCCCATTAAGATTTGGGAAGTAAAATGGCAAATGATCATGTTTGCTCACTCAGCGGCAAGCCTTGAGCCATTTATGCTTGAAACATGGCGTGACGAAACCAAAGATTATCAACAGTGCTTACTTAACCACTGGAGCATGTACAACCAAATGATGGCATGCCGGTTTGGTATCGCCGCAGAGAAAGTACTGCAGCCGTCCCGAGTCGAAGAGTTGGTGTATGAGGTTGAGTGCACCGTTGACGCCAATTAGAAGAACCGTTCAATGAAACATCCCGCTCACCAAGCGGGATTTTTTATTTATCGATCACAACCGTAAAACGTGCCCCACCAAGATGACTGTCGTCCACTGACAAACGCCAATTGAGTTTTCTCGCTGCATTTTTAGCAATTGCTAACCCAAGACCAAAACCTCCGTCACGTGCATTGCGGCTTTTATCGAGTCGAGAAAACGCCATAAAAATCTCTTGGCGTTTATCAAGTGGGATACCTTCACCATTATCTTCCACATCAATGGTCCAGCACGCCACATATTCATGAACCGTCACTTCAATAAGGCCGTTGCCATACCTATCCGCATTCTTTATCAAATTATCGAGCACGAGTTTCGCGAGTGTTGTCGAAAGGATCACTTCGTCTTGTTCAACATCCGGTGCGACAATTAAGCGCGTTTGATTAGATGCAATCATATCTAAACGGTTACGACAGAGCTCTCCGAGAGACACCTTATTGTCTGCACTTGGCAGGTCTAGGTCTGGCTTTCCGTTAAGCTTGGCAAGTTGCAATATGTCACTGGTTAAATCAGAGATGTCTTCAATATAGTCGTCAATATCGTTAAACAGTTGCTCTCGGTTACTGCAGTCTTCTCGACGCGCGAGATCTGAGGCCATTTGAATTTTACTCAGCGGAGTTCGTATTTCATGGGGCACCGCATGAGCGAAAATCTGATTCTGTTTTACCTTCAACTCAATGTCTTCTGCCATCTCATTAAAACTTTGCGAGAGCTCCTTGACCGGAGAGATGTGGTACGTCTCTGCTCTGGCACTTAGATCTCCTCTGCCAAAGCGCTCTTGGACTTGAATGAGGCGGTTCACTCGTTTGTTCACTCGATACAAAGGCAGGTATATCAACAGCCCCAACGCGACGCTCATGGTGACAAACAGTGACAGCATAAAGTGTATTTCTTGGTCTTCGTACCAAGGCGTCGTGGTGTTAAAAGGATCGTCGATCTCTTGAAACACCAAATGAGCGGTGGAATTTGGTAAAGGTAGCGCTGTACGCAGCAGCTCATCTTCATCAACGAAAATCCGAACGCCTTGGGAACTGGTATAAACCGAGCAGTCGCCGCACAGTGACTTAGATTCATTCCAGTTACTGACCAAGGAGAGTTTGTAGTCAAAGAAGGTGAGTTCACGGAACTTATTCAATTTATGATGCAATCCATCACTGTCGTAGCGAGTGTTGATGTAATGCTGGACATGGTGCATGCCATCATCGACAAAAATATCCAGATCCGCTTGGCGCATATAACCACTGCCAAAATGACTGAACAAGGCAAAGGTGATGATAAGACCAATTAAACTCTCGATGTATAGGCAGGTAAACATAGAGCGAGGTTTCGCAACTATGCGCATCGTTCTGCACTCACAAGTTTGTACCCTTGGTTACGGATCGTCTTAATGGTGGCAGAATATACCTCAGCTTGAATGAGTTTTTTTCTTAGCCCCGACACTCGCATATCAATCGAGCGGTTGTTCGCATTGTACTCTATTCCTCTCGCTGACCGACAGCAATGATCTCTAGAGACAATCTCACCAGAATGCTCGACCAGCAATTGCAGAATTTCAAATTCCGAATTGGTCAAGTTTAAAGGCTTGTGGTCATGGTATGCCGTTTGATTTTTTTCGTTAATGACGATGCCATGCGCATCTGAAATATGGCTTGCTTGCTCAAGCATTTGCTGTCGATGATAACGGCGCAACAGGGCTTCAATTCGAGCGACCAAAATGTGACCCCTTACTGGTTTGGTGACGTAATCATCTGCACCAAACTTAAACAGACTAACCTCACTCATGTCATCTTCTGATGCTGTCAAAACCATGATCATGCCAGTGTAAAACTCGCGTGCTTGGCTACATATTTCAGCGCCGGACTTACCAGGTAGCATCAAATCTAGCAGGATTAAATCCGGCTGATAGTGTTGGATTTTATCAATCGCACTGTCGCCATCATATATCGCCTCAACTTGATACCCTTCCGCTGTTAAGTACATCTGAGTAAGCTGAGAAATATCTCTGTCATCTTCGATCAGTAAAATCTTTGAGCTCATTTACATTACTACCATCAATCATTTCGCGCAGTATATCGCAATCGATTACAGCATCAAGTTCAGCACCTGATAGGACACATTCACTCAGTAAGAAATTCCTTACAAGCCAATGCGTATAACCTTCAGATTCATCCCGTTCGGTGCGCTTGTAGCATTATTCTCACGCTCCAGCACTGCATTTATGGAACGAATACGCGCGGCTACCACTACCGCTGATAATAGACAAATGCTTACATACGCTTACATTCAAAGCCACCTAGGAATGGCGTTCCCTAAATTCACGCAAATTAGGCTTGTTCTCTGAACAAAGGTCGAAATTTCGCACGATATTCGGGCCATTCTCGGTGTTTTCCTGTAACCGAAATGTAACGCTTGCTTTTTGTTTGCTTACACAGCTGAACGGCCCCTGCATGAGCGCATAGTTGCTTACTTAAAACCCATTATCCAAGCCGATATCATTCAGAAAAAATCAGTAGCTAAGGTACCTCATGACTACGCTGCCAGACGGTATGATTCAATCCATTTCTTACTCATTTGAGCTGACAGGAAACTAATCCCATGTATCTAAAGTCTTCACTTGTTATCGCCATCTGTACTTCCCTACTCGTCGGATGTGGGAATAACAGCGATGATTCAAACAAAAAACCAACCACATCGACCAATCATCGTCAAAACTCTACGACATTGCCTGTACTCAATAACGCACCGATCGCTTCAGTGAGCATGACTGATGAAATACCCGAACAGTTTGCCGTATCTGGTATTTCGAAATACGTAAAAATCACACCCGCTGCGAATCGCGTGCGCTCCGCCATTAACTCTTCCAATGATGCCATTCATATCATCGCGACAGATGATGGCGTGAACGGAGAAAAGATTCGTCGTGCAGCTATGATCTTGCAACATCTACTAACCAACTCGCCTGATACCCTCTACGGCGATGACAAAGCCTCAATTGTTAACAGTATGGCTCAGCGCAATGCGACTCTTATGCTGACTGCGGATGACACCCAAAACCAACTGCTAATGACTCAACTATTTGTTAAACAAGCGGTTGTTCAAGGAGAGCTAGAAAACTGGGTGAAGGCATCTGAAGCCAGCACGCTTGAAGGGCTTATTTTTACTAGCGAAAAGGCATTCATCGAGTCGCTAATGGAGTATGGAAACCAGCAGAGTGAAGACGATTTCGACGCGGTCATTTCGAGCTTAATAGAAGGAATTATCCAAAGTAACGACACGCCACAGTGGTTACTCAACAGTCAGTCCCTGATGTACCGTGAGCTTTCAATCGAAGGTGATTGCCATTACATGAGCAACTATGCGGATTATTGCGCTGATCTAGGAGAGCATGCGGACCGCGATGCAGCCTTTGAGGAAATACTGCACCTTGTACAAGCGCAAGGTATCGCCCCTAATTCAGACGCAAAATTGAAACAACTGCAAGCCGATATCGATGCGCGAGCCCTGAGTCTTTACAACGCCCATAAAGCAGGTCAACCCGCAGTCTGGCAGCCCACTGACGATAGCTGGCAAGATTGGCTGGGGGATGATTTTAACCCTGATGTTGGCACGTCATACTCTCATGAATACTTTGCCGCTGCGTTTGAAGCTTACATGGGAGTTGCACAGCATAATGGCCATGGTTTAGATGGTTATCAAGCATTAACGAGAGAGCAAATGGACAGTCAAGATCCGCAAGCAAAGCGATGGATCTCGGAGTTGTTCCATGATCACTTGCAATACACTGCCCGAATTGATTCCGAGGGTGTCGAAGCATTCTACCAAAACGAGTTTGCCGCTCAGAATGTTACCCCCACATTTAAGATGAATCGTGATGATTCAAACGCTCAAGAAGGCTACACCTACAAATCACAATGGCTAGTCAATGCTCAGTTAATTGGAGATAAGGCGATCAATTTGGTCGCAAACGCACAGAACAACACATTGAAAGGCAATATCTCCGATAACCTAATTGACGGCAAAGAAGGCGTAGATACTTATTTAGTCGACAATGCCCTTGCAGAATGTGCGGTGGCAAAATCCAAACATGGCACCTTGATTAGCTGTCCATCAACAGGAAATGATGAGCTGCTAAACATTGAAGCGATTCGCTTTACAGATCAGACACTAGACCTAACTCAATAACCTCGTATTTAAACGCGGTTAAAGCGGTAACAAACGGTACTTATTATGAAAAAACAACTCGCAATCATCATTTCGGCATTAAGCCTTTCAGCGTGCGGAACACTCGCCATCATGGACAAATCTGAAGCCGTTCAGGCTCAACCAGAAATGTTGATAAAAACCGACGGTGACTTCTGGGGCTTTGGTGCAGAAGGTGACTTCACGTTAGGTAACACTTACCGAGGAAAATACTCTCGCGATGCATCCAGCTCCACTTGGTTCGACACCGTGTCGACAAAAGATGGAAACATGGTCGCAGAGATTTCTAACATTGAAAGCGGTGAAACATGGTTGCTGAACTGCTCAGGCGGAGGCACCTCAGTAAACCTTGGAGTGCTCGAACTGGGAGGCAATCAGCCTTATCGCTGCGAAATCGAAAACAACGGTCAAATTGTTGGCCAATACAGTATGCAACGCGACAGTAAAGTCATTGATTTTAGTACTGAAGACAAAGAAACAGGCCATATCAGTTTAGGCCCGGTGAAGTACGATGTTGAGACTGTCCATACCGGGCCAGGGCTTTTGTTGCCATTAGAAACGGCACTTGGCTATCGTTTTATCAATGCTGGGCAAGAAGTGGCAGCCGTGCAGACCAACGGAATTTTAACCGTTCAATGGCTTCCTAGCTTAAATGAACAGCAAAAAGATGTGTTAGCGATAGGCGCTATCGCAAGTGCTCTGAGCTGGAGACCGGCAGAATAAACCCGATAAAAACTAAGGCGCTCAATGCGCCTTAGTTTATTGCCATGTACCTTGGTTGCATTTACGCGCTAGAGGCTTCTTTACACACCTTATCTTGCACTGCACTCGGCGCTGGCTCGTAATGACTCAGTGTCATACTGAAGCTTCCCTCACCGCCGGTTAGCGCTCTTAGCCTACGAGCATAGTCTTGCAGCTCATTTATCGGAGATTTCGCTCTTAATAAACTTAGCTGATGCCCTGCAGAATCTGCGCCTTGAATTAAACCACGATTCGCCGATAAGTCGCCTGACACGTCCCCTACATTTGCAGTAGGAATCGTCAACTCCATCTGAACAATTGGCTCCAGTACAATAGGATCAGCTTTTAATACCGCGTCTAAAAGTGCCTTCTTACCTGCGATCAAGAATGCTATCTCCTTAGAGTCAACAGCGTGGTGCTTACCATCAAACACGGTGACTTCGATATCTTTAATCGGATTGCCAGAAATAGCGCCTTCTTCAAGGGCTTGACGTATCCCTTTTTCAACCGCTGGGATCAAAGCAGTCGGAATTGCACCGCCAACAACTTTATTGACAAAGCTAAAGCCGGCGCCGCGTTCACGAGGTTTGACAGACAGCTTAACCTCACCAAACTGCCCTGCACCGCCGCTCTGTTTTTTGTGACGGTAGTGACCTTCCGCGGGCTTGGTTATGGTCTCAAAATATTCAACGCTAGGTTGATGTGTTTCTACCTCGAGCTTATAGACGGAAGCCATTTTCTCCAAAGCGACTTTTAGATGAAACTCACCTTGTCCGCTGATAATGGTTTCGTTGGTTCTAACTCTGTGCTCAATGCGTAATGATGGGTCCTCACTGGCGATTTTGTTAAGCACATCTGTCAGTTTTTGCTCGTCACCGCGTTTGGTTGGCTTTAAACATAAGGAATACATCGAGTCTGGAAGATGCAAGGTGGTTAGACTCACACCATCTTCATCGTGAGAGTCATACACAATCGCATCAAACTCCAAATCATCGACTTTAGCTAACACGCACAAATCCCCAGCAAGCGCTTTGTTAATCTCGTGCCGATCTTTACCTTGAAGTTGGTACAAGTGCCCCACTTTAAAAGGCTTGTTTCCTTCACCGATGTATAACTGGGATCCAGAAGTTAGCTCGCCTTGGAAGACCCGAATATAAGCGAGCTTACCAAGGTAGGGATCAACGTTGATTTTATAAACATGCGCGACACTGTGTTCCAGTGTTTCACAGTTCACTCTGACCTGCTTACCTTGTTTTACTAGTAGCGGCGGGTTTCCTTCATTTGGCATCGGCATGATTTCAGCCAGTGTTTGCAACAGTAACTCCACGCCCGCTCCCGTGTGCGCAGACACAAAGCAAATCGGAATCACGTGCCCGGTACGCAATGCTTCTTCAAACGGATCGTGCAATTGCTCCGCGCTCAATTCAGACCCTTGCTCTAAGTAAAGCTCCATTAAATCTTCGTCGACTTCGATCACCTGATCAATCAAACATTCATGGCTGGTAGCGACATCACCTAGCATGGTGACTTCATCAAACTGGGGATCAAAAAAGCAATCAACCACCTTTTGGCTATCAGCTGAAGGCAAGTTAATAGGTAGACAGTGCTCACCAAAGTATTGAGTGATCTGCGCCATCGTTTCAGCAAGTTGGCTCGCTGAACAGTCGAACTTGTTGATGATGATCATTTGGCACTTTTTCTGCTCTTTAGCGAAATGATATAAGCGTTCGGAGGTTTGATTGATAGGGGTTTGAGGGTCAATAATTAGCGCACTTGTTTCTACTGCTGGAAAGATACTTAAAGTGCGGCCGAGAAGTTCGTTTTGTCCCGGTGTGTCGATGATATTGAGACGATGATTTCTCCAGCTCAGTGACACAGGTGTCGCTTCTATACTGTGCTGGTATTGAATAGATTGAGGGTCAAAGTCGGTAACAGTGTCTCCCTTTTCAACACAACCTAAGTGAGGAGTTTCTTGGCAAGTAAACAATAGCTTTTCTATTAAGGTCGTTTTGCCGACACCAGTCTGGCCAACAAATGCGATGTTGCGAATCTTATTGATAGGCATAGAGCCTCCTAGCAAATTAACGTGGTATTGGAACCCTTAAGGGTCACGAACTGCATTGGAGTTTGGGCGGGTTTACCGCCAAGCCGTCTTCCATGTCATTTTGCGGATGACTCTATACATAAACGCTCCTTGCTCGCGGTAAGTACTGCTAGCATGCCCTAATAACCACAGCAAATATGTGACTTAATTCATGGCAAAAGCATTCTTTCTTCTTGATGAAATCAACTGGATCAAAAAAGCCGAACTCGATCAAAATTTAATCGAATTCGGCTCAGCGAAGTCATATCTTTAACGCGTTTTAAATTGCGACATCTCCTCATTAAGCGCTTCTACATCAGCTCGAACTTGCTCCGAAACTTGGTTAGATGAGTTAGCGATTTCTGCCACGCCTTCGACAGAATCGTTTACCTGCGACATCAAAGTATGAATCTCTTGGGTCGCATTAGACTGCATCTCCGCTGCATGGAGCAACTCTTTCATTTGCTCATTAAGCAACTCTATCTGTTCAGTCGTCGCACTTAAAGTACCGTATGCTTGCTCCGTGTGTGCGGCGCCATCTTCCGCCAACACTTTACTCTTATCAATCTCACTAACCACTCCTGCCGTTGAAGACTGAATTGCATTAACGATGTTATTAATCTCCGTTGTGGATTCGGTTGTTCGTGTCGCCAATAAGCGCACTTCGTCTGCAACCACTGCAAACCCACGACCATATTCACCCGCCCGTGCTGCTTCAATCGCTGCATTTAACGCCAGTAGATTCGTTTGTTCAGCCAGTCCTTCAATCACTTCCGTTACGCGCCCGATCGCTTCACTTTCTTTGCTGAGTTCAGAGACTTGATCACTCGCTTTACCGATGGTTTGATGCAAGCTTGTCACTGTCTGTTTGTTTTGTTCCAAGGCTCGTGAGCCGACTTCTATTTGGCTCTTTGATTCTGACAATGAGTTAGCTGAGCGCTTCGCTTGGTTAGCAGTCTCTTCCGCAGAGAGGCTGACATCGGAAACTTGGTCACTAACTAAGTTAATCATGCTCATTTGCTGATCGACTTGAACCGCCGTGTTGCTATTTGCTTCTTGCAACGAGGTCATGCTTTGGCTCACCGCTTGAGCTTTATCACTCACACCACGGACAATATTTGATAACGCGTCACTCATCTTATTGATGGATTCGGTCAAGCTGGCTAATTCATCACTGCCCTCCACTTCCAATTTGGCTTGCGAGATATCTCCAGCAGCAATGGATTGAGCTCGCTTCGAGACCACGGACACTCGTCGGCCTATATTGTTGCCCATGTATGTTGCGACGGTAATGGAAACAATCACAATGACGATAGCCGATCCAAATAACAGGGAAATAACCGTAGACACAGAGCTGAATATGCCTTGACCACTTTCATCCGCTTGAAGTTGCTGCTGGCTGATCAACACTTCTAACGTCTCATTAAGCCGTTCAACCGCTGGGATAAGTTCCGCTGACATTTTCTGATTGGCAGCATTCCAACTTGGCGCACGTCTCTGCTCAATCACTTGTTCCGCCAACGGTAAGTAGAGCTGCTGCATTTCTTTAAACAGTTCCCACAAGCCTTGATCACTGCTCGACAACAATGACTTCTTATCTTCGATTTCAGCAACGAACTTATCATGCGCTTTTAAGAAATCATGGTACTTATCTAAATGCTCTTGTTTTCCGTACTGGAGGAAATCTCGCATCGACGCCAATGCATTCGCCAAAGAGGTATAGCTGTCTGCATACAAGCGGAATATGCGCTTTCGTTCTCCGCCCTCTTTGTTGCCCGCTTCATCGTTAATAAGCCCTTGTATTTGGTCCAAAGCAACTTCAGCGATCGGAGCAGCTTCATTTAAAAACAGCGAGTGAGCAGGTAGGTTTTCATCTGAGTGACTCAGTTGGGAGATCTCCAATACCGAACTCTTTACTGACTGCCACTCTTGCAAAATTTGCTGGTAATCGTCTTCGGCGAGTAAAGACTCAAGCTTAGGCAACGATTCATCCAATTGAACAATTCGAGCTTGAAGCGCTGAACTTTGCTGCTCTCCCACCGTTTCGTCGGCACCCAACAACATATAGGCGCGCAGAGTAGAAACTGTTGCTTGCAGTGATTGCTGAATACTGCGGCCAGTATCGACAGTTGGCAGGTCCGACTCCAGCAATGACGCGGTATGCTGTTCGACGGTATTAACGCTTCGATAAATAAAAAGTGACGCAACGATAAAAAGTACTGCAAGTGACAGAAAACTGAACTGTAACTTCCCTGATATCGAGAGTTTCATCCTAATAACTCCTAATCCTATGACCTCCTAACTATAGCGGTTTAGTAGTTAATGTTAAATATATGTAATGAAAGAAAATAAACTTTTGGATGAGTTTTTGAAGCTTTATGTCAGCACGTGTCGCGTCTCATTGACTGATAGCCACTCAAGATAAGCAACAGAACACAGCATAGGGAGAGTTAGTGGTGTCGAGAGGGACATGAGCCCTCACACAGTGCGCGAGGGCTCATTGGATTAATGTTCTGAGTCTTCAGCAGTTTTCGAGTCGGAACCACTAAAATCTAGACTGGAAACGTAGACCCTAAAATAGAACACCGACATCATTACCAGTACCAAGGAAGAGATAATTTCCGCAAGGAAGTAGCGACTGTAGGTCAATGCGAAATTGGTTTCTTCACCGCTGGTTAGCAAGAGATCCACCATAAGCCCGCCACCAGCAATCACCAACAAGCCCATGATCAAAGGAGTCATGTATTGTTTAGTTTGCTTCCAACTGCTGCTCATGGCTTCCATTGGAGCCCGTTTATTAAGCACAGCTTCAAACTCAGCAAAACCATATCGAGCAGAGAAGTAAATGCCCGGTAGAATGAGAGCCATAATTCCGATCACCACCACAACACCATAAATAAGGTGCACGACAAACAATCTTCCCCACTCTGCCAAAGATACTGACAGATCGGGTTGGTTGTTGGTGACCACGGCCGCCATGTATTTTATTAATCGGCACATGTAATACGCTTGACCAGCAGAAAAGATAGCCAAGTAAAAAACAAACGCAACGTCGTTGTCTTGTGCCGTCGTACTCACGTATGCGGCAATGATTGCCATAACGATAAAAAACGGACCTAGTATGCGAAACAAGTTAGCGCTGTGGCTGCGAAGAAAATAAAAGCTCTCAAGCAGTAAGTTATTCATGGTAGTTTTGTATTTAAAGTATTAACTATTTGCTAATCATATCAGAAACCTAAACTGATGGTGCCCTATCAATCGTGAGTAACTGAAACAAATCAATAGCGTTGTCTCGTACATCTTGCAAATTACGGCTTAGCGCGACTCTGAAGTCATCGATTCGCCTCGAAAAAACTTCACGTCTGCAATCGATAACATAGCCAAATCTTCATCAGTATCACCATAGGCATAAATCTTTTGATAATTGGCTAAGGTCACTTGTCGTTTTAAAAAGCTCACTTTACGGCCTTTGCTGCAATCTCCGTTAACATATAGTCCGGTGTAACGATCGGCCTTCGTTTCCAATTCACTGCAGATTAACCGTATACCTTGCTGCTTGCACCACACCGTCAGATAGGGACTAAGCGAAGCGGAAACAACGTAAACTTCGTCGCCATTTGCTTGATGCCAAAGGATCTTAGCTTGCATCTCGGGGCGAATCACAGAAGGCAAGTAATCCCGCACGTATTGCTCGGCACTATGATCCACCCGTGCTACTTTACGCCTCCAAAATGCTACTCGAGAAAGTACGGGCCTAGTGCGACATGCGGGCAAATAACCAAGCTTGTATAGCAGCACAACAGGCCAAACAAGCACAAAACCAATAACGAGTCGTAACTTAGGCGTCGTGTAGAACAGAAATTTGGTGTAAGTGTCTTGTGTGGTGATGGTACCGTCAAAGTCAAACAACGCTAAAGTGGCGCTTTGCTGCCGTGTGGGTAATTGGTTTTGGCGATCGTTCATTTTACTCTGATCTCGCCAAAACAGATTCAATGAATAAGGATTTTTTGCGGCGATAGTCGTCTTCATGCCAACCTACGCATGACAGCTTAAGCGCATTGTAGCGTTCAACAAGAGAAGCGTCCTTTCTGAGTCGATCACGAAAACTTAAAAAACATTCAAATTCTGAATGGTTTGCCACAACTTGCAAGGCAACGTCTTCATCGGACTGAGATTCAAGCATGCACAGCTCGGGTGTTCGCAGAGTATCGCGTTTTTCGATGAAGCCTAAACTCATCAATCTAACCACGACATCTTCAAGCTCATTTTTGCTAACTCCGACAAATATATCGACATCCCCTTTAGATATCGCCCCCGGAATAGATGAAGCCCCTATATGCTCAACTCTCGCTAAAGGCAATAACCCCCTAATCTTGTGACGATAGCGCTCAAACAAGGCTTCACAAGATGCTTGGTATTCATCAGCAGGATAAAACTTCATTGATTCGCACGCTGTTGCCTTAATATTGCTAGTCACCTTAATTCAATTCATTTGGTTTTCATAGGATTTACCTTCGACTTTGCCACCACTTTCGACTCCGTTAGTATGTTGAACATGAAAGTGAACATACGCCCGTTTTCCTCATCGTACGCTCCTGTTTGAATGTTAAGTTTCTGTGTTATATTCAATCAATAAATGTATGAATAAGGGAATTACCGATGTCACTTGAGGGAGCGATCACTTTTTTCATAGCCATGTTTATCTTTGGCATAACTCCTGGGCCAGGTGTATTCGCTATTCTTGCGCGCGCCATGGTAGAGGGTCCTAAAAAGTGCTTCATGCTGGCGCTTGGGATGGTAGGTAGCGATCTTATTTACTTAATTTTTGCGTGTTTTGGCTTGGCGACCATTGCCGAAAACTGGTCAGAAGTGTTTGTTGTCATTCGTTACGTCGGTGCGGCTTACCTTATCTATCTCGGCTATAAGATGTTTAAAGCGCTGCCTCACGTAAAAGAATCCATTCAGGCAGAAACACAAGAACAGAGAAAGAGTGCCGCGTTAGCCAGTTTTACCCAAGGCTTTTTGATCTCCGCATCAAACCCAAAAGTGATTCTATTTTACATCTCTTTTCTACCGACTTTTATCGACCTAACCGTTTTGCAGAGTCAAGATATAGCGATAGTGTCACTACTGGCAGCAATTGCTCTTATGGCCGGACTGATGCTCATTGCACTGGGCGCGGGAAGAATGGTTAAACTACTTAAAACTCCCGAGGCGCATAAAAGGCTTAACCAAGGAGCAGGCGGAATTATGATCGCAGCAGGGACTTACCTAGCGATTAACCGCTGAGATTTTAGTGTATCGCCATCGACTCTTCACTCATCAGGGGCAGCTAATTAAGCATTGGCTGCCAATTCAAGTTTGGCGAAATGGAGCGCCAGAACACCAAACACCACTTCTGCAACAAAATAGAGATACATTAGCGTATTCCCATCACCATCGACTAAGAGACCAAATAATCGACCAACAGCCATCGACAAAAGTGTTATCGCAACCAGTATCAACGCTAGCGCTAGGTCTCTTTTCCATTTAACTATAAACAGTAAGGCTGCACCAATCGCAAACTGCGCGCCTCCATAAGTCGCTCTAAAATCAATCATCGCAGAGCCGAAGCTAGGGCTAGATTCAGTCACCAAGTTTGCCATTTCATGTGGTGCAACGATAAACATCGCCCCATAGAGCAAAAAGAATAACGCGGTTAAGTACACCAACAATTTCGACATAGCCACTCCTTAGCATTGTTCGACTGTTACCTGTCTAGGGAATTGAACACCTCCTTAACAGGATTAGGCGCTTGGCAAATCATCGCTCGAACATCGTATGATTTATAAACACCATAATGCGATGTTTTTAAGAGTTCTTCAATTGATTAACAACGGCTTATCGGAAATAGCACCTACATGAACTGATATCAAAATGGTGACTCTGAACCAATGAAATTTCGCCAATTTGGGAAGCTTAGGATCGTTAAAGGGAAAGTGTGTAACAGAAGAATGAGATAAGCGCATGGGCTTTGAGTCGTGCAGATTCAATGAGAATTCGTGACACTTAAACGTATCTGATGAACTGGATTAATTAGCTAAGAAGGAAATCTTTAGGAATATCAAGGAAAGATTGGAGCGTACTGCGGGAATCGAACCCGCGTAACACATCACAAACTACTACAATTTCACTTTAATTTACAATACCTTAGATAAAAAACCAAAAGACAGAAAGTGGCAAATTGAGCCTCAAACGTATCACTAAATCGTGACACTTGGCAAACGTTTCTTCCGCGACAAAAAAAGCACCCTTTTGGGTGCTTGAATTACAGACGGTCGAGGAAGCTTGATGAATGTCGGCCGTGCTCGATTAATGAATTGTACATGTAGTGCTTCTTCATCGTTTCAGTATTTGAATGCCCGATGTAACCACTAATCTCATCATCCGACATTCCTACGTTCATAGCATTTGTAACAAAAGTATGTCTAGCTGGATGCAGTCCTTTATATTTTGCCTTTAGGCCAGCATTGCTAAAAAGCTTCTCTAGTTCTCTATAGTAAACAACTGAACTCATCCATGGTTGCTTCTTCTTGTAATTGATAAACAATGCACGCTTCCCGTTTTCCATAAGGGCATTGCTAGAGAGCTTTAAAACTTGTCTGTTTTCTAAGTGTCTTCTCACGATGCCTTCGGCTTTTTTTGAAAGTACTATCTTTCTATTAGAATGATTGTTTTTAGTCGATTTAATTTCATGATCAACGACAGCTCGTTCAATCGTCAGCAAATATTTACCTTCCTTATCTTTCGTAACATCCGAGGCAGTCAAACCTAATAACTCCTGCACCCTCATTCCAGTTAAAGTGCCTAGCTCTAAAAGATCAAATACCCACTCATCGTGCGTGCCTTCCGTAGAGTCTCTCAATAACTCAATCGTTTTTACACTGTAAGGAATTCGAGGCACCCTTTCAGTTCCGAATTTAATTGCAATAGCTGAAAAATCTATCTTGCGCTTAATCAGTTTTTTTTCAACGTGATAGTCATATACTTGCTTGAAGACAGACCTTACATTTTTCCTAGTTCCTTTTGAATAGCCATCTCTTCCTGAAGGCGTTGCTTCATTCATATAAAACTTTAAGAAGTAGTTAAGATCATCCTCTGTTATATCTTTTATCTTCATCGTTGAGAAATGACGAAGGAGTATTTTTGCTGCATCTTTATAGCCACGAACCGTAGACTTAGCAAGTTTAGAAAACTCTTCAGAATCAAAATAATTCTTAACTGACGTCCTAAATGACATTCTAGACTCTCTCAAAGCAAAACCTTTACATATAAATACTTAACTCTTGAGAAAATAATATTCACCAAAAACAAGCATCGCAAGATAAATAATTTACACTTTTCCTATGGTAAATCAGGTGAATTATGTTGACAGCTATCTTGACGAAAATTAGTGCTTCAGTTTCATTCAGTTACTAAAGTAATGCATTTACCATTCATCAAAACACTCTTATTGAAGGTATTTTAAGTGTCTAAAAATCATACAAACAGAACCGAGAATAACAAAATATGAGAGCGCAGCGACGAACAAAGACTGAACATATAATATAGGAAAGATAGAAGCATAAGAAACAAATCTAATAATCCGCCTCCCAAAAGACCTGTCTTTGGGTTGGGTCAAATTCACTTGATACTCTTAATTTTCTCTTAAAAACTCTTTAGTAATCAAAACCAAAAAAATATACTTTCAATTCAATTATATACGTTAGTTTCGTAATTATTTTAGAGAAAAACTGCCTGATTAAAGTCATTTTTCTGCCAAGATAAAACACATATTGCCCGATTAAAGTCACGTGTTGCCTTATTTTAGAGAATTTCTGCCCATAAGGCGTTACTGGTAGAAATTCGACTTGTCAATAACCAAATCCCCTTAATTACCGCGCATTTTCCCGCAGATCTACATTGCAATAACTCGGACGTATCCATAAAAATATTTCTTACCCAAGCTATCTGGACTAAAGTTAATGACGAAATACCATCCAATATTCACGACAGAATCCCCACACATGCCTATAGGTCATCTTTCGACCAATATTGACTCTAGCAAAGTAACCTATTCAAACGAGTTAGCTTTTGCGATACACCATTACACTTCTCAAGAACAAAGGCTATTTGATATCGTGATATCTCAACTGCACCTATCCCCTCTCTATGATGAAGAGGTATTTCAAGTAAGCGACAATGGAGAATCGTCGTTATCTGAATGTTCAGTCACTTTTAAGATGATTAGAGAAATTTATCGTCATAGCGATTATAGAAGTGTTTTCATACCCAACAATATAGTATGTGAATACCTAGGTTTGGGCGGAAAGATATCTAGACTTAAAGAGATAGACAAACTAGAGGAAAAAGAAATAACACTTTGGGAAAAGTTCTTTCCGGGGGATATTGAAGAATTCCAATTTGAACATGAGCAAACCCAATCTAAAGGACTAGTAAAGCCTAAGCCGTCGACAATAACTGTAAAACCTTTTGAAAGCATTGAAAAAGGCAATGGGTACATTAAGTTTGTTATTAATGCAGACTTTGTCCCTTATGTAATAGGCGTTCATGGTTTCAAAATGTATAGCGTAGAGCTAGCCCGACGATTAAAACTAAAACTTAGCTTAAGGCTCTTGAAGTTAGTTAACTACTACCATAACAACGGAGGATACATGAACGCAAAACATTCAAAAGCCTTTGACATACATGAGTTCATGTCGCTTCTGGGCGACTTACCAGACTCTTTCCGTAAAAGGCCTAACCAACTGATTAACAAAGGTGTTAAACCCGCTCTTGAAGAAATAGCTCAGGTGGTTGGCATAAAATACAAACTGGAAACTTCAAACCGATCTATTGGAACTAAAGGCAGACCTTCGATTTCCTCTGTGCGCCTAGTTCCTATCCCTATAGAAGAAACGAATCTTAATGATACGTAATAAGGTGTTAACAAATCGGCTAGGCTTAGCTCTTAAGGGTAGTCAAGAAGGGCTCCCCTTCTTGCCAGTGGACTACTACAAGCGTAGCGATAGTCCTATCTGGACACTACTTAATAATCAAAACAGTCTGCATGTTTGTTTGGAAAAAAAGGATATTTTTAATATCCTTTTTTAAAACACTACTCATGCTAAAAAACTGGAGCGTTATAACCAAGCCTGTCAAAAACTCTTCACTAGGTGTCTCCCACCGCGAGCGCTATTTAAAGGATAAGCGCCACACTAACCATCGAAATTCAGAACGGCTAATTTCAATTTTCGGTAACGAAGCCACGACAAGAAAAATAGCGCTTGCGGGTGAGGCATTTCGATTAATGCAAGTAACTAGCCGCACAGGAGGTAGACCTCTAACAAGCTATGCAATGGAGTACTGCCTTACCCTTCCAAAAGGATATCGTCCCTCGACTCATCAGTGGCGGTTAATTGTAAAAGATTGCTGTATTGCATTAGCTAAACTATGCGATCTAAACACAGAAGAACTCAAAGCCTTTCAAAAGCAGATTAGAGCTGTGCTACATCAGCAGAAGCAAGACGGTAACAGAGGCAGTGGTGATCATGTCCATCTGATTATTGGCAAAGTCGTTGGCAGCCGCGTATTAAAAGAACTTCAAAAGAAGAAGGCTACCAAAGTCATCAAACAAGCTTTTAGCCTCGCGACGTTAAAGCATGCCAACATGGATCATCGACTATATGAAGTAGTTGAAAAACAACGAGGGCGCAGACTCAGCACTTGGCAGTACCAACATCAGAACTCGTTAGAAACTCTCGAGATAGAAAAACTGATTAAGCAGATCCAAACACAGAGTGACAAGTGGACGAAAGCCAAACTAGAAGGCGACTTCAAGCAGGAGCAACGACAGCTCAACAGAATCAAAAGAAACTTAGTTCGAATTGAGGAATACAACCTCTCGTTACAGCAGCAACGTAGGCTAGCGGTAGTCAGAACCGCAGTTAAGAAACGTAGTTTATGAATTAGTACATGTTATGTATTTTTTCGGCTTCTGTCTTTTCGATTCGTGCCAGTTAAGCTCGCAATTCACGAAGCAATATCTAATCAAAGTATACACCCGCACAATATACTCCATACTGCTTGAAAGCACCTACCTTTGAAAATTTTTGATTGTGGATCTGGTAGGCATGTTCTAAATCATTAAAAAAATCATTAATGCTACTTTCTAGTTGGAAATGTACATACTTTCCATCAATAGAATGAAATGAATAGTCTTTATCAAAAGAGATGGTTATCAATTCATTGATCATTTCAGTTGCTTTAACATCATCTACCGTCGTTAAATAAATAGTATTCGAAGTACAACTAATATTAATGACATCTGTTTTTGATATTCTCCCCTGTATGATTTTTGTTTCTTCTAACCATTTCCAAGTGGTATTAACATCTCGCTCATTTGTACTTGTGGAATTTAAAATTTGTATCTTAGGTATTGCTGATGCTGATAAAGGCGACCCACATAAAAAAGAGAATAGTAAAATTCTAACAATCATTTAATTTATATATCCAGTATTTAATAAAACTATAAACTAAGGTTCACTAATGTAATCCAACGGTTATCTGTCATCATAGCAAGATTTGGTATCGCTCATCAAAAAATACATAATTTAGTTTATAAAACTAACGCCCAGTTAAGGGTGAAGTACGCAATGTACAAGCTACTACGTTTCACTTCAACACCGAAATCATTGCAGACCTAGAATGACACGCGTGTTGAACTCTTCTTAAACTGCTTGTTAGGATTTAATTGTCCTCTACGCTAAATTTTCTGCGTCATTTTTGTTGAACTTGAAGTTGCCACCATTCATAACTTCATTGTAAACATACTCATGCGCATTAATTTTATCTGTTAGCTTGTTAAATTCACGCTGATAATGCTTATCAAGCAGGCAATCACTATCTGATTTACGCAACAAATATGTAGAAATTGTCTGCTCTATCATGTTTTCGAACATAAACCTATACATCTGAGCCCAATCACCGCTATGAGCATCACCTAAATAATTTCTGACTTCAAACAAGGCTCCTTCCTTTACAAAACCTAGGACTGTTATTTTCTTGACTGATTCTTTATCACCAAAAGGAAACCAAAACTCCAACTCATCAAATGCAGATTTCAGCTCTTTTAGAGGAACACCATCAGAAAGCTTATCTTTTACTATACTTCCTAGTACAGAGCACCGAATAGCTCCCATAACTCGCTCTCTAAGTGCGATTTTTTGCCTCTTAAAGTTCTGAGCAGAAGAAATATACTCGAGATCCTGAGACAGTGATTTCGCCATATCAAAGTAGAATGATCTTTTTTCATCTTCAATTATTCTTTCTTCAGGTGAAGAAAAACTAATAATTCCCGATTGAAAAAGCTCATGTGATATATCTTGGATTCCTATATTCGTAAGACTTTCTAATTTTGCTTTAGAAACCTTGACGTTTAGTACTTCCCTCAAAAACTTCATATATACCTCTAAATACTAACGCAGTACTGAATCCGCCGCATGCCACCTTAAACACTAAGGCCAACTCATGGTAAAAATACTACGCGTTGCGAATCCCTCTTGAACAGTATGTTAGGTAAATTGTGACTTTAAGGCCTATATTCACCTACAAACGAAAAATTCTGTCTATGATCAGAACTTTTGTTTGAGCACAACAACTTAACGCCAACCTTCAGGTCAAACCGACACTCATCGCCAAACTCTTCCATAATAGGCGTGGCTGCCCCATCACCTTCTGGGGTTTTATACTTAATCACAAATTGACCTGACTCCCGTTGATGTGCGTATGCTGGAACCGACCACTCTTTTTCCTGAGCATCCATTTTAGTGAAAATACCAACATATGAATCAGTCATTTTGCTACTACACCCTGCTAATACAAGACACGTTAGTAATAAGGCTAGTTTTTCGTTCATAGCATACGCCGCCTAGGTTCATCGGAGCATATATTAAAGCACAGAACATAATTAACTGATCAGGTAACATAAGGTTGCGCTTTTAGCCTAACGCTCAATTAAGGTGTGAGATACGTAACACCCAAGCTGCCGCATGATACCTTAATCACTAAATTCAACGCAAAGTGAAAATGCCACGCGTTGTCAATCACTCTTAACCGTCTGTTATGCATTGGGATTATTGTAAGGCTCAAATACTTCCAATGCTTCTTTCTCTGCTACTATTTTACTACAGCAACTAATAAAGCCATAGACTCCAATAAAAGTGACAATGGTATCATTAACTTGATCATAGTTGTTAGGCTGCTTTAATTCCTCAACTAACAACAAATCTTTCTGTAATTTATCAAACTCTCTTGGATATTCAGTCGCTAGAGGCAGAAACTGATCGATTGTTAGCTTTACATCAAAAGGAGCAGAATAGATAAATGTTGAAAGGTGTTTTGCAACAAAAGAATTTATTGCATATTGATCATCACGATCAGTCATAGACATTCCGGCTAAAAAGCTTAGACTCTCATTGAGTATGGCAAGTGATTTGTCTAACTTGTTGTACTTCTCAGTTTTAAAATCAAAAACCTTTTCACGCGCTTTGTATTCTGAATTTTTCTCAATCTGCTTAAGCTTTGCTTTTAATTGAATAGTTGCCGTAAAGTATGCTGCGACACCAGTTACCATCGCAGGACCTAAAATTTTTATAGCTTCAATTGCTACATCTTGCCAACTTGTTTCCATAATACTTCCTAATACGTAACGCCGCGTTAAGTCGTGATCAACGTAATACCAAAGCCTCCGCATACCAACTTAAACACATAAACCAACGCATAGTGCAAATGCCACGCGTTACGAATCCTTCGTGAACAGTTTATTATGCCTATTCTGACACGGTTCTATTTAGTAAATTCGTGAGTTCTGCGTTTGCTTTAATTTCTTTGCTGTAAATATGAGCATTGGCGTGAAAACTACTGAAAATATCCTGAAAATAAGTCGTTCGACGCTCTCTACCGAGCCAATCAAACAAGCTATTTAGTAGCTTCTCCGATGCTTTCTTTTCACCCATTAATGATAAATAACACGCCATAGCAAAAGTATTATTAAATACCAAATGCGTATCATTGCTTGAATTTCGAGCAATTAAATCCTTAAGTTTTGTCAGATCTTGTTTTGTTGACACAACACTAGAACTCCTATTATCTAAACAGGCATTGCGCCCCATTTATGTGTGAGCGGCGCTTGGCTATACTTGAGCGAAGCGAAACCACCAAGCGATACGAATCACTCTTAAATGCTTTGTTATGTGCGTATTACTTGGCAGTGCATTTCCCGTAGTACTGAGATGGAATCAGGTCACCACCAAAGCCAACTGTGTTTCGACTATGAACTGTATCCATTTTATTTGTAATCGTAGTGACCATCACATTACCTGTCCCTGTCGCTTCCAAAAATGACACATGATCATTCCCAGAAACCTTTACCACCTCATTACTACCATTGTTCCCCAGCACATAAACTTTGTCGACATCGGGATCAATCAGATATCTAAGAATGAAATCACTCTTTGCCATATGAACACCTTCTGGGTCTGTATACTTTTTATATACGCACTCTAAAGTGCTGGTAGAAGCGATGGATGAACTGGAGACAAAACAGAGAGCAATGAGAAGTAAACTATTGAACTTCATCAAAAACCTACCTTATAAGATATTTTCCGAGGAATTTTACTCTCATCTGTTTTATAGTTTGTGACATATGCCACAAAGCACACAGTAGCCAATTAAGGAGTGAAGCACGCAACGACGACACTCAATTTAACCACCGTAGTCACCAAACTTAGCCAAAACTAAAAATGCCAAGCGTGCTGAATCACTCTTAAATTGCTTGTTATGTCGCTACTCGCCACCACCCAAATCAAAAAAGTTTATACCACCAGAACCATCTAGGCTGGTATTCGTCACTTTACTATTAGATTCTACATTTACTTCTGCATATAGTAAGTAGCTTTCAAATGATGGAACTTCAGATACGTTAAATAGGATCTTTCCGACAGACTTTTGAAAATCCAACAAGTCGCCAAGATCTTCATGTAGTTCTAAAGCTAACTCTTTATTGTATGGCAGCAACATGCCATAAGCAACTGATTTATAGAATCGGTCATTACTGCGATTAATCTGGTTCAATACCCTACTAATCTCATGAAACGAATAGATGTTCTTTTTCCCAAATTTAGCACACAGCTTAGGAGCTACATCGTTAGCCACAGACTGAACATAAGCCTTTTTATTCACGAGCTTAAGCATATCTAACCTCCTTGCTACATAATGCCTTGCAACGCAATACCAAAGTCGCCGCATTAAGGTGTGAGTAACGCGACCACGAAAACCAACCTTACCACCGTAAACACTGAACTCAACGATGGAATGAAAAATGGCAACCGTTGGGAACCACTCTTAATTGCTTTGTTATTTGTTTTTTCTCGGCTTCTGTCTTTTCGAATCGTGCCAGTTAAGTTCGCTATTCACGGGGCAATCTGCCATATGGTACGAGTAAAAGCGGGGAGAAATTGGCGGCAGATTAACTTCTAGACCAAATTGCTCTGGCGTCAGAACCTTAGTTTTTAACGATCTAACTACAGGGTTATTCTTCTGTGTTTCTAAGTTTTTAACCAACCTAAAATCCATAGTTAAAAAACAGTAGCAGTCATTTCTTTCCGCCAAGACTATATGCCAGATATCCTGTGAGTTTTTCTTACCTAGCACTCGAATTAAGTCCTGATAAAGTGGGTCAGATTTTGATGCCAACCTATCTTTTCTTTGCTCTTCAAGACTTCTACAGCCGAAGCCAATAGCCAATGTATAATCCGGGTCATGGATAATTCGCATATCAAGCGCTTTAAATAATGAGTTATCAAACATCCCATAGCCTTGAAATCTTCCCATAGGTTGAGTTAATTGTTCGTCTTTCAATTCATCAGAAAGGCACAGCTCAATGACCCCACGCCTAGCTAAATCTACAATACTTGGCAAATATTTAATTGAGGCAAATTCACGATCTTCGCAGCCATTTCTATGCACTGGAATTCTAGATAGGTAACCAGTATCTATTGTAGTATCGCCCCACTTTTTTCTACCACTGGATATCCATGCGGTTTCATGAGTAACACCGTGAAACAGAACTGTGTTATCCACTAAAATTGAAGTAACTTTGAGCTTGCGTAGATTTTTTTCGATACATGAATTTCGGAACTCAATGTATTTATCTACAACTTTAGGAAGTAATTTATACTGAAATCTTTGTTTTAAAGTCACTGAAGCTCCTCCACGCTTGTGCTCAAACACATAACGCCGCATTAAGTAGTGAGCAACACTACCACCGAACCTGAACTATTGTGCCGTAAACACTGAAGCCAACCAAACCCCAAATGCCATGCGTTGCCAATCTGCCTTAAATGCATTGTTATTCGTACTCTTGGCTATTAACATCATCAATGATCGAACGGAGTTTGTTCAACTTAAGCTCTGTCAGTATTACGGAAACAAAAAAGTACATTGAAGCAGATATCAACACAAAGTTCAGTGGACTATCACCTTCCGAGTTAATACCGTATAAACCCATAAATAGAAACCAACAAGCTAATATTGATAAGGCTGTATCATTAGTTTTAACCCTATATTTGTTAGCGGCTATATCCTTATTAATTGATACTGAATTTGACAGCCCTTCAAGCTTCACAACTACTTTTCTAGCTTTACACTCAGCCTTAAAGCCATGATTCTTTAACAAATTCACTAAGTCTTCCACGTAATATATCCTTATTTGATTTGTACGCATAAAGCCGCATTAAGGTGTGAGTGGCGCTTGGCTATACTTGAGCGAAGCGAAACTGCCAAGCGTTGCGAATCACTCTTAAATGCTTTGTTAGCCGACACTTTTAGACTATATGATCATCAACTGCTTTTTGAAGATGAGTAGCTAACTGAAAAATGAACTCCATGTCTTCAAAGTTTGATTCATAGCTCAATTCTTTTGAAGTCAGTCCTGTATGCGCTATTTGATGCCGAGACAATAAGATCCCATCAAGTCTTTCCTTTGCTTCATCACGTGAAAGACCTTCAGAATTCCAACAAGTAGTAACCTTCGTTAAACCGAGAGTATCTTTAAGTAATTGGTCAATATTTTTTGTATTGGGAGTGTTAAACCATCTCAGTTTTTTTTCGACATTCTGAGGAAGTGAATCATCTAAAGGATCAGACCCACAATCTGACGTGATATCCGCTAGTTTTCGACGCACGAGAGACTCAACAAAATCTTGCCAATACGCAACCAAATGAAACACGTAAGTTTGGTTTAAATATCTAATTTTGCGATCAAATTTACGTGTTGTTTCGATATCCAGATCATTCTGTATATGTTGTACATACTTTAACCGCACTAACTGGCGGCTAAACATTTGTAACGGAGACTTTCTTAAGTCAATTTTCATTTATTACCTGCTGAATACAATGACGGCTAACGCCGCGTTAAGTGGTGAACAACGCGACCGCCTAACCTAAAATATTGGGTCGTAAACACTAAAGTTAATTCAAACCCAAAATGCCAAGCGTTGTGAATCCGTCTTAAACGCTTTGTTATGTTTATATTTCAAGCCACTGGTATGGCGCTGCTAACCCCATAACTAGTTCATGTCCTCTGTGAGAAGGAACGATACGTTTGGACACGTCATGCTCTAATTTAAATGAACCAAAACACAATACTTTTTTACCCGGTGTGATGAAACTATGATTTAAGCCGAACTTTAAACGAGCAATAGGGTAAATATTATTCCCTTTACCTTGAAATTTTGGAGAAAGCTCAGCTGAAGAAAAACGCCTAGTTGGGGTACTAAAATTGACTTTATTAACCTGACCTATAACCGCAGCTTTAACCGTACCGTTAGCAAGTACCTTTTGATGTAATTGATCATAATGCTTAACGTCAAAGAAAAATTCATCCCACCTTAATTTTTCTTTATCTACCATAACGAAAATTGACTGACGCATTATTGGGTTTTTACGCCCATATTCATAAAGGTCAAGCAAACCATTTAGACTATTTACATAAGGCAATTTTCTACCGCGTGTTCTATAGGTTCGTTTTACTGTGTCGTGGTTATGATTTTTTAAAAAATCATTTTCCTTACCTTTCATTTTCATTTGGTCCTTATCATCCATCAAATGAATGCGAAAAACTCGACTACCATTAGCTAGGGCTGTAAGGACTTCATTTGTTGAGCCTGCTGCGTCAATTATTTGTTTTCCTTTTGTAGCAAAAGAACAAGTAATTGAATGATCTTCATATTTCGCCAACCTGAAGTAAGCTGGAACTTGAGTTGTCCTTGACTTACCAACCCTTTGACTAGCTGAAACATACTTAAGTTCTGCTTCACAGCCTTTTCCACCACAATATATTGGATTCGGTCTTCCAAAAGGTAGGTAATTCAAAATTGTTACTTGGTTTCGATTTGAATCATAACCAAATGGAATCTTCACTCCACTCACAGAACTCTCCTATAAACATAACGCCCTGTTAAGGGGTGAGCAACGCAATACAAAAAGCCGCCGCATACCACCTTAAACACTAAAACCAACGCATAGTAAAAATGCCACGCGTTGCGAATCCCTCTTGAACAGTTTGTTAAATGCCTTTACATCCCACTTTTCTCAATAACTTCTAACAAAAGCAATATAAATGTTAATAATTTTATAGCCAAATCAAGCAATAACGACATCACTTTTTCTCCTAATTACGTTTCGACATAACTAGGTTACAACTGGAAAACTATTTTCTAGTGGGGGGAATTTCGACACTTGATAAGTTCAGCATTAACGACTTTTCCGAAACTACTCGTAAACGATGATCAAAAAGTCGACGACCTTGCATCAGAGGGTTAACTTCAAACAACGTCAATTTTGCGCCCGAATCTTCTACAACATCCTTAAGCCAATGACTGTAACCACGACATGCCGAGATGATGTCCAGAGATATGCTGTTTTTGTCTAGCAAGCCGATACCAACTGTAGCAAAAGAGAAAGCCAGATGAAGTACTGGCTTAAAGGGAGAAAACACCTCTTTCCGAGCTCTTTCTCTTACATCAACGCCATAATCTTTCCATCTATCCCATAACACGCACATTTCAGTACCAGTCAAGCTGTGTATTTGTATCCAAGATACAGCTTGAAAGACTTTATCAACCAAGATTTTATTTGCAGTTTCTAATCGAGCTTCGAATCTTCGCAATGCAACTTTAGAGAAGTCTTGGCAAGCAAACCCTTTGTAGCCAGTCATATCGACAGGCTTGTAACCGTCTTGTCGAGCGCCAAGGTACATAATTGAGTCAATTAACTGGTTTCTCTTTTCAAAGCTTCTTTCAGTCTGCTCTGGATACACAAGTATCGCAAAAAATGCTGCGGCTCCAATTATGTCATTCGATACTTCGATATTCATACAACCTCTGGCATTTAACGCCGCGTTAAGTAGTGAGCAACACTACCACTGAACCTAACCTATTGTGCCGTAAACACTAAAACTGATTCAAACCCAAAGTGCCAAGCGTTGCGAATCTGTCTTAAACGCTTTGTTATGCTCGTACTTAAAGAAATTGAAGGACTAAACAAGCAATGAACGCTGGCAGACCCGCTATGAAGAAAACTAAGCCTGTTTGGTAATTCATTCGATAGTGCTCTCGTTCGTCTTTTTCGAAATCATGCCCTTCTACCATTTTGTAGACTTTATCTGTTCTAGGGTCATCTAACCGAGTCGTCTTGCTATGGACACCGCCTTCCCACATTAGCTTCGCCAAAACCCATATGACGATGACGACAAAGAAAAGAAAATCGACCAACTGAGTAGTAGCAAAGAATGGGACAAACTGGGCTAGAGCGATAACAACAAGAGCTGCTGAGAGATTAATTAGAACTACTTTCTTGAATAAATCGAGCAAAATCATCTCCTAGAGCATAACGCCCTGTTAAGGTGTGAGCAACGCAATACCAATGCCGCCGCATACCACCTTAAACACTAAACGCAACGCATAGTACAAATGCCACGCGTTGCGAATCACTCTTAAACAGTTTGTTAGCCGCTTTTCTATTTTGAATTTGTACTTTTTCCAACATCAACTTTTTTCAGGAGTTCCATGATAATTTCATGCATATTAATTGGATATGGATCGGAACTAACTTTCGAAAAGTCTCTGGCTGCAAAAAGGCGGCTTGCAACTTCTAACTTTATTTTATGCTGCTCTTCATCTGGTAAAGATGCAATGTACGGAGATATTGTTTTAAGATCCAAAGATGTTTGTAAGTGCCTATATTGTTGCTCCCTGTGCTTTGCAGACTCTCTCGCAAGATATGCTGCTGGGACTGATAACAACATAGCCAGAACAATACGAAATAATGATTTTTGCCACTGGAATTCTGCGCTAGTAGTTTCCAAAAAAGAATATCCTACAACAACCACTATGGTAAGCATGCAGGCGAGTGATGCATAACGAAGCCAATTTGCCATTTTCTTTTCTTCTGCTGCACTTTCTTCATAATCACCAGAAATCGCCCGACCAGAAACATGCCCTAAAATATCATCTATTTGTTTGTTCTTTGACTCTACATCTCCCAGCGCTTGTTTATATAACTCTGTAACATTCGCAATTTCAGCATTAGCAGTATCATTTATTTTACTAACGCGATCATTAAGCTCAGTAATTCGTAAATCATTTTCACTAAGCAATTTCTTGATTCTTTGATCATGTTGTAAATGTGAATCTGATAGCTTTTTCAGGTTAGTTTTAACTGACTTGAAGCTAGTCACTTCAGCGTCATTTTTCAAACTATTATCCAATTTTAACGATTGATATTCTAAGGGGGAGTTTTCAATCAAGTTTTGAAACTTAGTCGATTTTCTAACTAACTCGTCACTAATGCTAGCCATCTGATTATCAACATCTTTAAGTTTAGCTATTCCTTGACCAATAGATAGACCATATATTGCGACAGCTTTTGCCGATGATGTTAGTTTGTCGATATCGTCTTCTTGAGAAACTTTTGAGTATTCAGTCAGGTGCTGAAGGAAGGAAGATACACCATCCCTAACTTGCTTTGATACCGGTTTATCTTCTATGTAGATTGTTAGGCTATCGACGAGCTCACGTAACTCCGACACCATATCATCTATTTCAATTAAAACACTTTCCATTACTTCTCTCTATTAGTTCATAAAGCAACAACTTTGGCGGCTAACGCCGCGTTAAGTAGTGAGCAACGCTGAAACGAGACCTAAACAATTACGCAGTAAACACTAAAAACAACCATGACTCAGAGCTCCATGCGTTGGGAATCTGCCTTAAACGCCTTGTTATGCGATTGTTTTCGAGCTTCGATTTCCCTGACAACGCTCACTCCCAACGGGGTAAGCCAACAAATATCGTCTGATGGGTCAAGCATAGCTCCATTGACTAACCCCTTATCACGTAACTCAGAATATTTACTAATGTCGAAGCCATTTACCTCAGGGTTATTAAAGTTCAAAATAAAGGAATTGGAGAGGCGCCTAGAAGCCAACTTCTCTACAAGTTGTACAGATTCCTCATCGAGCTGACCTATTGTGTTTTTCGCCGCAATAGGCAAATCAACCATTTCTAGTCTTTTTCTCTCGTCTGGCTCTTTCGCCAAAGTCTCTATAAAATCTCGACTATATACATCTTGTTGCTGCTTAATATCCACTCTATTGGTGTGAATTTCAAAGCTGCCCATTTTAACTTTAATATCTCGTTCTTTGTCATCGTCTTGAGATGTGTAGTAAGCAACCAGTTTAGAGATCGGCTTTTTTAGGAGCACAACAATGTATAATATCAATAAGGGCCAGGCTATATTCTGAGCTATTGCTAAGACTAACTTTAAAATTTCCATTTTTCCTCCTGTCGCATAACGCCCAATTAAGGGGTGAACAACGCCTCCACCCAAACCTAAAGCATTGTGCCATAAACACTAAAACTGAAGTAGAAGCAAAAGTGCCAAGCGTTGTGAATCCCTCTTAAATTGCTTGTTATAAGCGTGTTTCGTTTTACCACTTTCTATCTAAATCTTCTGCGTATAAAGAAATAGCTCGCTGATACTCTTTAATTACATCACTGTTCGTGGTTGATACTAAAAGTTCGAGTAGTAATGATGTTGCTTCTTTATGGCGCCCCAAGTTGTAGAGACACATGGCATAGAAAGGCTGAACTTCAATGGAACTAGGGTACTCTCTTAGAGTTTGCTCAAAGTAGCTTAACGCCTCCGAATACATGCCAAGGCTTCGATAAGTACTCGCTAGCCCAAACAAAGCATCAAACCTTTCTACTGACGATAAAAGACCTGAAAGAGATGACAGATAATGACTAATCGCTTCTTGCTCTTTACCTTCGTTGTCGTATGACCAAGCAATTTGCAAGTGAGCTTTAGCAGAACAAGCGTCATCGTTTAGCAGCGTTTTTAGCAAAGCTCTCGACTCTTGATACTTACCCTGTTTCCGCAATTCGATTGCTTGTTTGATGATACTTTCCATAATTTTCCTCGAAGCTTATAACGCCCTGTTAAGGTGTGAGCAACGCAATACCAATGCCGCCGCATACCACCTTAAACACTAAACGCAACGCATAGTAAAAATGCCACGCGTTGCGAATCACTCTTAAACAGATTGTTATACAACATTTAGTTGGTACTTACCTTTGACCATTTCAGCTCTCTTTAACTCGACTTTCGTCCCTGCAGAAATTTCAAATTGTTCTACTAACTGCTTTAATTTTATAAAGTCCTCATCGGGCATCCTCACTCCAGCAACAACTTTAGTGACCATTGTCTTATCAAAGGGGTATATGCCCGGACCTTTGCGATGAGATAGGCACCTGTGCTCTTTTTCGTAAGCCCAATCTATAGATTTGCGCAAAAACTGTTCTTTAACTGCTTCAAAATCTCTAACACCCAACTTCCGTACAGGCATTTTCTCAGTGTACTCAATGGGCCAAGCTGTTAAGTAATATTCAGGATTTGTCACCATACCAATGTGATTTTGATCAGTTGTAAACTCTATTAACAGACCCTGATGGTTGTCTGCATAATGAGACCACATTAGTATATTGTCTGCTTGAGAAGATAAGCAGCAAACACCCCACTCTTTAGCTATGTCATTTGACGCAGCTCCACTAACCAATGAGTGTTCCAAACGCTTGAGCATCACACCTTTGTTTTGAAGTCTTTTTGCCGGACTCAATCCGATCCTATCACCAGCAGCTTTGATAAGGTCTTTTCTAGAGGACATGTATTTCTCAGCTTCGTCCAAGTCGTAACTAACAACGCAATCAAAGGGGTCATTAAACGTATCGTAGGAAGAAAACTTCATGGTTCCGTCTTTTAAAAGACATTTAGCGCCATCATTAAAAGGCAAATATTTGTATAACTTAAGTTTCATACTACCTCTTGTTGTATAACGCCCTGTTAAGGTGTGAGCAACGCAATACCGAAGCTTCCGCAAACCACCTTAAACACCAAACA